>CAYNMY010000155.1:0-5654 GCA_964398275.1 uncultured Armatimonadia bacterium
CGCGGTTAAGGGCCGCCCGGTGCTTATTCTCGCCGCATGCGTCAAGGGCAAGTGCATAGACTACGCTGAGAATGTGGTCGGTTATCACGGCGTTCCGCCGAAGGACGGTCGCTGTGGCGAGGAGTCGCTGGAGGGAGCCCTCGTTTCCATCGGTGTTAGTGAGCAGTTCCCGGCCCAGCGCGTAGACGAGCTCTTTGAGATAGCCGAGAAGTACCAGGCTTACGCTGACGGCAAAGTTGACGAGTCAATGCCCAAGTTCAGCCGCGACTACTGGTGGAACAGCGGCGAGGCGATGGGCGCTGAGATGGATGCCACGCGTAACGGCTTCGGCCATGCTATTGCCGAGTTGGGCGCTGACGAGAAGGTCGTTGCCCACGGCGCGGATATCACCGGATCGATCCGGATGGACTACTTCTACAAGCCCGACGGCAAAAACGAAGACCCCGAGCGCAAGAAGCGCTTCTTCAGCATCGGGATCGCCGAGGCCAATATGGCCCTGGTGGCGTCGGGATTGGCCAAAGAGGGCCGGACGGCCTTTATCGGTTCGTACGGTGTGTTCGCCACTGGCCGCAACTGGGACCAGTTGCGCACCACCGTCGGCTACAACGAGTACAACGTGAAGATCGCTGACGCGCACGGCGGCATCTCCGTCGGCCCTGATGGTGCCACCCACCAGGCGCTCGAGGAGATCAGCCTCATTACCTGTTTGCCCAATTTCAGGATGATCGTGCCCTGCGACGCGCTGGAGACGGAGCGGGCGACCAGGGCGATTGCCGCAATTGATGGCCCTGCTGTCGTCCGCTACGCGCGCGAAGCTACTCCGGTAGTGACCACCGACGCGACGCCGTTCGAGTTCGGCGCGGCTAACGTCATCCGTTATCGGGGTGAGCAGGAGCGCTTCATCGAGGCCTTTGAGACCAGCCTGGCCCGCGACTATGAATCCGAAGACGAGGACCTGGCGCTCATCGCTTGCGGGCCAATGGTGCCCGAGGCGATGCGGGCGGCATGGATCTTGAAGGAGGACTACGGCATCGAGACGCGCGTGGTCAACGTCCATACCGTCAAGCCGCTCGACGCCCAGGCCATAGTCGCTGCAGCCCGCGACACCGGTACCGTCATTACCGCCGAAGAGCATCAGGTGGGAGGCTTCGGCAACTGGGTGGCCGCGGCCATCTGCCGGGCCGGCGTCGGCGGGGATGTGAAGCTGGATATGGTCGGCGTCGAGGACCGCTACGGCGAGAGCGGCCAGCCCTGGGAGCTGATGAAGGTCTTCGGGCTGACCGCCGAGCACATCGCCGACAAAGCCCGCGTGCTACTGGGTCTCTGAGCGGAGTTGCTGGTAACAATATGAGGCCCTTCGAGCAGGTTGAACATACTGCGGATTACGCGATCATCGCCCGGGGCGGAGACCTGCGTGAGCTGATTGAGAACGCAGGTCGGGGCATGATCAGCCTGCTTGTTGAGGGCGAGGCGGTGACGCCCAGGCGGGCGGTCCAGTTTACCGTCAGCGGCGACTCGCCTGAGCGGCTGCTGGTGGAATGTCTGCGCGAGTTGCTCCACCTGGAGGAGGACGAGGGGCTGGTGCCGGTGCGGTTTGTGGTGGTGCGGCTCAGCGAGGGTAATCTGGAAGCAGAATGTGAAGCGGGCGTGACCTCACTTGACGAGGCCCGTCCGTATTTGCTTGGTGCGGTCAAAGCCGTCACCTACCACGATCTGGTCATCAAGTCTACTCCCAGCGGCCTGGAGGTCCAGATCGTGTTTGACGTGTAGTGTGGCGTGGTCTGCCTGCTTGAAACCCTTACACAGGAGAGCTGAATGATGTCCTCAGATGTCGAGGAAGTCTTGGGCAAAGAAGTGCAGCTTACCCAGCCGGATTACGAAGTCTTCGTCCCTCAGCATTGGAAGGACTCGAGCGACGACGGGCACAACCAGCACTTTATTGTTTTCGATGGGCCGGATGGCTCGCTGATGGTGGTCTGGACGCAGGGCTCGGCCGCAGAGGGCGCTCACCAGAGACACCGTATCGTCTTCTCGCGTAGCGACGACGAAGGGGTCTGTTGGAGCACACCCACGCACGTAATGGGTCCTGACGGCGGGGACGATCCTGCCCTCATGGCCCACTGGCAGTTCCCCCTGGTCTCCAAGTCGGGGCGCATCTATATCATTGTCAACCGCGAGACGGGCGTATACGGCTGGATAAAGATGCACACGGGCAAGATGCAGGGCCTATACAGCGATGATAACGGGGTGAGTTGGTCGCAGCCGCAGGACATACCCATGCCCACCAGTCCCTATGATGATCCCGAAGGAAAGATCCCGCCGGAGTGGATTGTGTGGCAGATCCCTGCGCGTGACCTGTCCGGTGGTTACTTCGTTGGGTACACCCGCTGGATCAACCGGGCCGTGGCGGCGCGGAAGGAAGTTGAGCAGTGGCCTGAGATTGACTCAGTTACCGAGTTCATGCGCTTCGAGAACGTTGATGACGACCCTGAGCCTCGGGATCTGCGGATACGCTACTCGGCCTGGGGCGACCAGGCCCTACGCGTTCCCCACAAGAAGTACCCGCTGGTAAGCATTGCTCAGGAACCCAGCATCGTGCGCTTGCCCGACGAACGGCTTTTCGTCGTGATGCGCACGGCCAGCGGGTGTATCTGGTACAGCGTCTCGGCTGATGACGGGGAGACGTGGTGTAGCCCGCGGCCACTGCTGCACAGGGATCACGGCCTGCCCCTGCTGCAGCCGACCAGTGCCTGCCCAATCTATCAACTCGCTGACGGGCGCTACGTGTTGTTCTACCACAATAACTGCGGCGGCCCGGTGGCTGGCGGCGAGTCCGACTCCCAGCCGCGCCGGCCAGTCTTCGCGGCGCTTGGCGAGTTCCGGCCCGATGCTGACCAGCCCCTTTGGTTCAGTGACCCCAAATTCCTCATGGATAACAAGGGCAGCGTCAAGTTCGAGGGCGATGTCAATGCCTACGGAGAGCCACGAACTCCTGACCTGAGCATGTACTCAAGTTTCACCACCCGAGGCGGCAATAACGTGTTGTGGTATCCGGTCGGCAAGACTTTCCTGCTCGGCAAGAAGATCACCGATGAGTTCCTGGCCGATCTCGAAGTGCCGGGCCAGTGATCTGGGCCGCAGCAATAGTTACGAGGTGAACGTGAATGGCTAGACCCAACATCCTGTTCGTACTGGCGGATCAGATGCGCCCCGACTCTCTGGGGCAGGCGACGCCCCATATCAATGCCCTGGCCAGCCGGGGGGTGAGATTTGAAAACTGTTATACTGCTTCGCCACTGTGTCAGCCCGCCCGCGCATGTATCGTCACCGGTAAGTTTCCCACCAGCCACGGTGTCTGTGGGAACGTGAACGAGCCGATCAGCATGGCCGAGCGCCAGGACACCTTTATGCAGCACCTGCGCCAGGCCGGCTACCACACCGCCTTGATCGGCAAGCACCACTACTACGACCGCTTTGCGGCGGGAATGGACGTGCTGGAGGATGACGAGGACATCAAGGGCTACGGCTTCGACCACGTCTGGCAAGCGGGCGATGATACCCTCCGCAACGAGGACCGGTTCACCAGGTACCTGCGCGAAAAGGGGAGGCTGGAGGAGTGGCGCCGGGAGGTCAAGCAAGCTGGCGCTGCCTACTACCGCAGCCTGGAGCCTGGCGAATCCAAGGACGGGTATATCGGCGAATGTGCGCTGGAGTATATCCGCGACTACGATCGAGAGGCCCCGCTATACCTGAATGTTGGCTTCACCGGGCCGCACCCGCCTCATTGGGCAGTAGGCAAATATGCTGAGATGTTCGATCCCAGCGATATGCCTATGCCGCTGGGTGTCACTGACCCCGCACAAATAGAAGCGGTCCGCCAGAGAAGAGCCCAGTATCTGGGCAAGGTACGTTTGGTAGACGACTATGTCGGCCGGCTTTGTGAGGCTTTGGAAGCACAGGGCATGCTGGAGAACACCTGTGTCGTCTTCAGCTCCGATCACGGTGACACTCTGGGCGACCACGGCACCATGGACAAGCGGTTTTTCTACGAGCAGTCGGCGACGGTGCCGCTGGTGATGGCCGGACCGGGTATTGATCTGCAAGCACGGGAATGGAGCAACGTGTGTAAGGCTTTGGCCAACAACGTTGACCTGTACCCGACGTTCCTCGCTATGGCTGGCTGCGAGCACATTCTTGGTGATAGCCAGCGCGACGGCATCAACCTGCTGGATATGGCCTACGATCGGGCTCCGCGCCGAGGCGAAGTGTACAGTGAACTGGGTACTGCCATGATGGTCCGGGATGCTAACTGGAAGCTGGTTTACGATGGCGAACAGGGCGGAGTACAGTATCTGTTCAATCTGCGCAGCGATCCCGACGAGTTGGCCAATCTCGCCGGCGTGGCGGGATACGAGGCCATCGAGGCTGAGCTTACCCGGAAGCTGCTGACCAGACTCATCAAGCTGACGCATCATACCCAGGCCAAAGAACAAGATAGAATCCAGCGGGTGCGGGTGTGATTGCCAGCGTACGGCGCGCACTTGCTGCTTGCCTATGTGTGAGCTAATGTGTAGGCAAATACCAATGAGGAGGCGTCCATGAGCGATACCGGTGACCGGCTGCCACCGATGTTCTTCGAGGACGACTTCGTGGAGCACAATCTTGTTGCCTGGCGTATCGAGCCAGGCGAACTCGACCCCAACAACCCACTGTTGGAGCCGAAGTACCCGTGGGATACACCGGCGCCGTGTATCGGGCATGGTACAGTCCTCAAGGATCCGCTCGACGGCGTGTACAAGGCCTGGACCTGTGCCATCGGACAGCCCACGCTCGCTGGCAAGCCCTCCCACCCTATGCGCCTGACCTATGCTTGCTCCGAAGATGGTGTGCATTGGGATCGGCCGGAGCTGGATGTCCTGCCGTTCGAGCAGTACGAGCGAACCAATCTGCTATTCCACGGGAAAACCAGCTATGCGTCGGTCTTCGTTGATCCTGAGAGCAACCCGGATGACCCGTACGAGATGTTCGTGATGCGGCGGACCGTGGAGGGCAAACCAGTCGCGGGCTTCGAGGAGACTCCGCACTGGCCGCCCGACGACTCGGCATCGCGCCACAGCGGGCGGGCCCTGTATCGCTACCGGTCGCGCGACGGTATCCACTGGCGGCCGTATCAGGGGCCGATCCAGTTGCACAGCGGTGATACCGCCTATCTTCACAAAGATCCGACCGGAGGCTACGTCTACTTCTGCAAGAACCTAGTGCGCCCTCTGCCAGGCGGTGGATTCGATGACAAGTGCCGGGTGGGGATGCGGCGATACAGTCCCGATGGGTTTGAATGGACGGCGACAGAGTTGAATATGCTGCCGGATTACCTCGACCACCCCGGAGACCAGATCATGGAGGTGGGCCGCTACCCTTACCGCGAGGGCTTTATCGGACTTACCGCCGTTTTCCACGCACACACGAAGACAATGGACGTGCAGTTTGCCGCGTCCCGAGACGGTGAGAACTGGTGGCGTCCCGAGCCCAGGCGTCCGATTCTAGGCCTCCAGCCGTTGGGTGATCATGGGGGCGGGCTGATCTGGCCGACGCGTACGCTTATTGAAGAGGGCGACCGGTTGTACCTCTACTTCGGGGCTGATCCCATGCTTCAC
>CAYNMY010000156.1:0-5624 GCA_964398275.1 uncultured Armatimonadia bacterium
AACAGCCGTCTCCCTCTCCTGGTCGGCACCCCCAGCTGCCAGCACACTCTCGTAACGGGTCTGGAGTCGCTCAGTACCCCCGGTCAGCGCGCCATGCAGGTGCGCCGCTACCGGGCTGAGCTGCGCCAGAAAGCGTTCGCGGTCCGCGCTGATACGGACTCCGGCCTCCACCAGTTGACCGGTCCACGGTGCCAGCGTTGCCCCGTCAGCTTCACCGCGCGCCACCTGCTTGAGCAACTCGTTGCGCTGAGCCAACGCCCGGCGGTAACGCCGCAGGTCATCCAGGTAGCGGGCTGATATCTGCCCTATCGCCATGTTGAGAAAGCGCCGCCGCAGGCCGGGTGCGCCCTTGATGAGCTGGAGATCATCCGGCGAGAAAAAGACTGCCGGCGCCTGGCCCACGACCTGGAGCGCCGAGTCGCAGGCCCGGCCGTCAATTTCCACGTGCTTCGGTCCAGTCAGATACGAAGGCACCGCCTCACCGCCCTCAGCCACCTCACCCTGTCCCTTGAGTGTCACGGCTATGTTTGGCGATTCGCCCGCACTGGATCCAAATTGCCCGACGACCCGCGCCCAGTGGCTGCCCCAGCGGACCAGCTCGTAGTCGTGGGCTGTCCGCGATGACTTGGTCGTCGCCAGCAGCAACACGGCCTCCAGCAGGCTGGTCTTACCCGACGTATTGGGGCCCACGAAGACATTGAGGCCTGCCGGCAACTCGAGGGTTAGGCGGCTGTAACAGCGAAAGTTTTGCAGGGCAAGCTCACAGATGTACAAGCGGGACAACTCACTTCAAAACGAGTTTTCTGGAACAATACAGCCCCGGTCCATATCGGCCCGGGGCTTGCGTTGACTGACTTCAACCGCTGGTGGGTCTGTCCAAGTTGTGGGCGCCGCTACCGCTGCTTTCCGCCCACTACATTATCTGCATAGGCATAACCACATAGATATAGTCCTCGCGGCCTGTCGGGCGTATGACCCCGGGCTCCAGCGGTCGGGAGAGGCTAATCGTGACCTCGTCGCTTCCCGCCGCGTCGAGCATCTGCAACATGTACTGAGCATTGAACGCAGTTTCGATCGGGTCGCCTTCCAGCTTCGCCGGGATGTCCTCCTCAACATGCCCCACGTCGGGGCTGTTAGCGGTTATCTGCAGGCCGCTGTCGGTGGTCCGCAACACTACACGACTCGCATCCTCTCGGGCCACAATCAGGGCCCGACGCAGTGCGCTGTCCAGCTCCTCGGTGCTCACGGTGATTCGCTTGTCGAGGTTGTCCTCATCCGGAATAACCTTCTCATAGTTGGGGAACTCGCCCTCAATCAGCCGTGACGCCATCGTAATCGCGCCCACCTTGAACTGCACTAATGTAGATGACAGAGATATTTCCGCCGGATCGTCCGATTCCCCATCCAGGATCCGCAGCAGCTCGTTGAGCACTCGCACCGAGACGATTGCCTGCTGTTCCTGCTCAATCTCACTGTCGCTGGAACGCAGTGCCAGGCGATATGTATCAGTAGCAACCAACCGCAGCTTCGAATCCGAAACCGTGAACAAGACCCCCGTGAGGATTGGGCGCGTCTCGTCGTCGGAAGCAGCGAAGGCAGTCTGGCGCAGGAGCTCGTGCAGCTCACTCTGAGGAAGTGAGAACTCCACGGCCTCACTTATCTCGGCCAGCATCTGGAAATCGTCGGCAGAGACGCCACGGATGTCATAGCTGGCGCTGCCACAAGCAATCGCCATCGTATCAGACTCGTTTGCCTCCAGGCTAACCTCGCCGGCGGGCAGGCTACCCGCAATCGCCGTCAGGTAGCGAGCCGGGACCGTTATTGCCCCCTCGTCAGCGACAGCCGCCGGGATGGTAGCATCTATGCTGACATACTCCAGGTCAGTGGCTACCAAGCGCAGGCTATCGCCCTGTGACGATAGGTAGATATTGTTCTGAACAGGCTGCGTACTTCGTCCCGACACCCCTCGGGCCACTGTCTGGACGACTTCGTAAAGGTCATCCTGCGAGCACTTAGCATTAAGCATAGACGTTCCTCCTTGCGACAAATACACCAACCGCTGCTCAAAGCAGACGCGAGGTGATACAAATTGATGTTGGCAGTGGCGAAGCTTTCTCTGGAGTTATCCAAGATTCCTCTGGTGCTAAAGGCTTTTTTACTATATATACTTATCTAGTAGTAGTAGTAGTAGGACCGTGGATTGTGTGGAAAAGGCCGAAAAAGTCCGGTAGCTTAAGCAATATCTGTGTAGATAAGTTCTCGAAGATCCTGGGCAAAACCTGCTCAGTTATGCACACTATCCACAGTGCAACTAATTATGCCGCATCTTCCGCAGGTTGTCAACAGGTTCCCGGTGCGCTATTAACATAGGCTACTGGCTCTCGAGGGCTCTCTTATACTCATTGATCTCCCAGAGCACTACCTCGTCGGTCTCGAGCAGTTCGCTGACCTTATTATAGGCATGCAGCACGGTGCTGTGGTCGCGCCCTCCGAAGAATTCTCCGATCTTGGCCAGGGAGCTATCGGTCTTCTCGCGGGCCAGGTAGATAGCGATCTGGCGCGGCCAGACGATCTCCTGGTGGCGCTTGGGGCCGAGCATATCCTCGAGGCTACAGTTCTTCTGCTCGGCGATATACTCGGCGATGTACTGAAGGGACAGCCGGCGTTGGGGCGCGGAGGCAGCCGAGTAGTCGGCGATGATCTCCTCGACCACGGGCAGAGTCAGCTCTTCGTCGGCCAGGGAGACGTAGGCGCAGATCTTAAGCAGCGCCCCCTCCAGCACCCGGATGTTGGACTCGATCTTCTCAGCGACGTAGGCAAGGATCTCCCGGGGCAGGCTCAGCCCCTCCGCCTGAGCCTTCTTGTCCAGGATGGCGATGCGGGTTTCCACGTCCGGACAACGCAAGTCGGCCACAATGCCCATCTCCAGACGGCTCCGCAGCCGGTCGTTCATTATCTGCAAGTGCCGGGGCGGAGCATCGCTGGCAATCACGACTTGCTTGTTAGTTTCGTACAGGGTGTTAAAGGTGTGGAAGAACTCCTCCTCCGAGGCGGGGCCCTCAATGGCGGCAATGAACTGAATGTCGTCCACCAGCCAGACATCTACGTTGCGGTACTTGTGCCGGAACTCGGCGGTGCGATTATCGCGTATCGCCGTGATTACCTGGTTGACAAAGCTTTCCGCCGAGATGTACGCGACTTGGGCACCGGGATTCTGCTCGACAACCTTATGCCCAATAGCCTGGAGCAGATGCGTCTTGCCCAGACCGACCTTGCTGTGGATGAACAGCGGATTGTAGCTCTTGCCCGGGGACTTGGAGACCTGCTGCGCGGCCGCGTGGGCAAACCGATTGCAGTCGGCGACCACAAAGTTATCGAAGACGTATTTGCGATTCAGCGGTGTACTCCCGAAGGTAGCGGCGCTGGGCTCGGCCACCTGCATCAGTGAGCTCTGAGGGGCCGGCGGCGGCTCGGAGCGCTCCACTACCTGCATCTGCACCTGCACCGGCCTCTCCACCAACTCGCTCAGACAGGCGCTGATCGCCGGGAGATGTCGGTCGGTCAGCCAATCGCGCGCGAACTCGTTGGCCACACCAAGTAAGAGCGTCTCACCGTCGTATGCTATCACCTGGGCACTGCGCAGGAAGCTGTCACACGCAGCATGGCCGACGCTTTCGGCCAACTGGGGCAGGGCTGACTGCCAGAGCTCACGGAGTGCGGGTGGGGAGATGATTTCGGGCATGCCGCCACCTTTTTTCTGTTCGCAAACTGAACTGTTCAGACTCTCAGCGGGGCAAAGCACAGTACAATGGGTGGAGTTGCAAGTGAGAGGAGGCCGCTCGATTCGGCGATTGTGCACCCCGTAACTGCTGACGAGGTGCTGAGCTGCGAGGCAATGATGCGAAGTTAGGCTGCGAATGCTACTGGAAAGTAGTGGTGCAAAGGTGTGCGGCTCTGATATCCCCTCCCTTTTCCACAATAGTTATCCACAGCCGTGGAAAAACATCTGTGCTCTACTATTGTGTCAGTATAGCACAAGCTGCCCTTCATTTCAAGAGAAAAAACTATTACTTTCTGGCTTTGCTGTCAACTCTTTGTAAATTCTTTGTATCAGGTTGCATCATCCAAGCTGCTTCCGGTAAGTACGCTTACCCCGCTGTTCTGCGCACAAGACCATTGCCAGCCACCTGCGGGCGGCATGCCTAGTCCCAGCAGCCCGGCTCGATGACTCAATGGCTGGTCAAAGCGCGTGCGCGTCCATCCTCCGAAGAGATAGCCAATCTGTCGCCAAGTATCCCCGGAATCCACGGACATTTCCCCACTTCCTTGTGCACGCCTGTGGAAAACTCGGTGGAAAAGCGGCCAGGTATTGTGGAAAACTCTTGGACAAGTGCCAATCCTCCGCGCCAGTCGTTGGCAAGTATCCGGCTGCCAGGCTGCATTCCTGGTACAGATGAGTGACGTTGAGTGGCCTGAAACTACCAGGGCGCAGGCTTCGGCATAGTTAAGTTCAGGCAGTGGGGCAGCCGATAAGAGACTAGGAATGGAGCGAGAAGATTTGTGGGCAGTGTCGCGAAGTGGCCAGGAAGGAAGCATCGCGATCGATGGAGAATATCAGACTTGCAGGCTGCAATGTTACTACGGGATCATTGTTGACTATGGGAACTTCTACCTCTCAACGCTCGCCCGCTACTCCGGAATGGGAGCGGGTGAGGGAACTCTATAAGCAGCCCAATCCGCAACCCGGCGAAGTGGTGGGCCGGATAGTTGCCGCGCTCAGTCCTGAGGCCCGGCAAGAGATGCACGGCCCCAGTGTGGTCCCCAGTCTCAATGCCCTGCTCTGGGGCAGTTGCTATGTCGCTGAGCATGGTCTGCCGCCCCTACTCGAAGATGTTTCGCTGGTCACTACCGGGCCGCCCGTCATCTCGCTGGCCGCCACGGTACGCAATTATGCCCAGGAACACATCGCCGATGGCCGGCTCAGTTCGCGCTTCGGCGAGTTGGCGCTCGACGCGTTGAGTAACACCGTCATGGATGCTGCTGCCGCCGGGCGCGGTCTGCTTAGCGTCACCGCCGCCGAAGCGGCAGCTAACTTCGGATCGTACGCCGCCCAGCAGAATCTAGCGGGCCTCAGCGAGAACTTCCTCGGTCACGACTTTGATCATCTCTTCCGCTACTTCGTCGCTCGTGATATCGGCGACTTCATCGGCACCGAGGCCTTCCCCACCGTCAGCCACGGCTCGCGCTTGCTTGACGACGTGGCCCACTATTGTCGGGAAAGCGCCACGCAGGTCAGCCTCGCAGCCTTCGAGGACCAACTGCACGAAGCCGTAGCCCTGCCGCTTCACGAGCGGATCGCTAAGCTCGAGCCCGTTGTCGCGCATGGAATTGTCACCGGACTAGGGGTGCTAGCCGGGGGGCATTAGGAATTGGCTGCCAGGCTCATACAAACTGGGGGCGGGGCACACGCCGATCTGGCGGGCGCCAATGCCCTGGCGCAGGCCGACTGGCTGCTCGACTGGGAGTCAGCGCAGCGCAACGCCGTCCTGACTCTCGACCACCTCGAGCGCTGCCTGCCCGCTGTTCTCAGTCCGCTCGCGCGTGATTTTGTGGACGTCGCCACC
>CAYNMY010000157.1:0-5617 GCA_964398275.1 uncultured Armatimonadia bacterium
CAGAAGAACTATCACGGACTGGCTAAGGCCCGTTACTGGAGCCTGGCCAAAGTTAGCATTCAGGTGCTGATGACTTGCATTGTGGTCAACTGCAAAAAGATAGCAAAACTGGTGGGCCACCGCTTATCAAAGCTACCCGCCAGGCCCGCCTGGGCTTGCACTTGACAACTCAACCAACGAGGTGGCTGCAACCTAGCCGTCGGCGCCTGGATCACCGCGGCTCGGCGACCAGTAGCAGACAGGGAAGCGATATCTGAACTAATCTGAAACTGAAATCCTAAGTCTCTTAACTCCGTTTCTGCGACGGCACCGTCTGCTGGCAATCATAGAAGACTTTCTCAACGGTCTCAGTAAGTCCAACGCAGCTTGCGCACACTCTCGTCGTAGCCCGGCTGCTGCGGTTCGTTAGCCAATTCCAAAACACTCCGCTCCGCTAGAATCATCGGATAGTCTGCCAGCGGGATCTCGAGAGCACCTTCTTTTATCGTAACCTCCGATACCTCACCACTGAGCAGATCGACACAGACTGGCTCGTCCCAGGATGCCTCAGGCCACTCGACCCGCACATTGGCTGGCCTGATGATCTCCTGCGGCCGCCATGGCAACCAGTACACAGCAGGGGCACGCCCTCTCGTCTCATGGTAATGTGCCAGAAGACACAGGGAAAACGCTCCTCGTGCGGACCAATACCATAAAAGATGCCGGGATCAACAACCTCGGCCGTAGCTTTTTCATTGGACAGCTTCCAGGAGCTATCTATTACCGCTGTTAGATTCTGGAGGGCGTAGTACGCCGGCTTGGTCTGCCAGGTTGTGTGCTGCACCAGGCCCTTAGTGTTATACCCCGGCCCCCAACGGGGATCATCAAACTCCATGAGCAGGTAGTAAGTGCTGACCTTAGCACCGGCCATATAGTCTGTCAGCAAACGCCGTAAGAGCCACTTGGCTTGTATATTGTAGCCCCAAGGCGTATCACCACGGACATGGATAGTGTCGGCAGAAGAGGGACAGCCGCACTCGGTCTGCCAGATCGGAAGCCCGGGGTGCAGTTCGCGCCCTGTTTCCCGGAGGGTAACAATCTCTTCCAAAGTTACCTCCGGCGCTGAAGCGAGGGGTTGGCCATAGATCATATATGGATGATAGGTGAGAATATCAATTGCTTCCGCCGTGCCAGGCTGTGACAGGAAATCCCGAGCGTACTGAGTGACCTCCAGACCAACCTGTGACAAAGCACCGCCCATCACCTTAACCCCACTGTCAACACTGCGGATCGCCTCGCTCACCTGGCGTACCAATAACGCATAGGCATTGGCATCCGGTTCCGGAATCCAGAAATCCGGCACATTGGGCTCGTTCCAGATCTCATAGTGTCTGACCCGATCTCGATAGCGCTCCACCATGGCTTCGGCATAGCGGCAGTATCCTTCCAGCTCTTCGGGCGAGTCCGTAGGAGGGTAGTAGTAGTTACTACTAGGGAACTCCTCACGTTCTGGATAGGAACTACAAATAGTACCCATGAACACATTGATGCCACGGCTGATCAGACCATCAACCAGCTTGTCAACAGGTCCCCAGTCATAACGCCCTCTTCCAACCTCTACCGAGGGCCATTGTACCAGAAGACGTGCCCACTTGACCCCGCTATTGCCCATGCTTTCCAGCATCAGATCATGCGGATACTCGCCGGGAAGGTACTGCATACCCCAAGGTGAATGATCAATCTGAGAAGAGGTCTTCGTTCTGAGATACCCGATAATATGCATGTTGTTACCTCTAATTTCTGGAGATTACTGTAAAACTCGCCCCTCGTCTTGAGAGGATACGATATTCAGTAGTTCGGCATAGCCCGGCGTTCAATGGTCTGACTGTCTTCTTGCAATTGACCACGATACACGTCAGCACCACTTGCCCGCTGACTTTCGCCAGGCCCTAGTAGTGCACCTTCCCCAGTTTGTGATATTGTTTCTGCTCAGCAAATTTGCGTTCGATGTTGGGCCGCTCGCGGTGGCTTTCCGGATTGGCCTGGCCTGGCAGAAGGTGGACATGGGCCTGAACCTACCGCCCCAGTTGCAGCAGCGTCTGGTGGCGCTGCGCGAGATGCGCCGGGAAGCCTACGGGCTGCTGCAGCAGGCGCTGGGCGCGAGGTTTTCTCTGCCGGTAACCGGGAGGCTCCGGATACTCCAGGATCTTCTGCAGCGCCCTCCAGTGGATGCCGGTCTCTCGCAGAATCTGACGCTTGCTTACCCCCTCGCGCAGTACCCGGGTACGAATCAGACCCATCTGGGACTGTTTGACCTCAGCGCCTCGAGGGGCGAGATGGTGTCACAGTCGCGCCACCTGTATCCCGTAGCTGCGGTCGGTCCCGCCCGGCATTATCTTGCGCAGAAAGATGATCTGCTCGCCTTGCTCCTTGAGCGCGGGGGTGAACCGTGGTGCGACTGGTATCCGGGACCGGAGCACAGGTATTCCCCACACACGTGGGGGTGAGCCGGGCTGGTGCTGAAGGATGCCTAAAAGTCGGTGCGATAGTAGACACCGGGGCCCGGTCCGAGGCGGAGAGGGCGAATATGTGGGTAGCTCAACACTTGTGAAGCTATCGGGACCGGAGAGGAGAGGATTGCAGCTGGTAGCGCGCAGAGCATTATGGCATGCTGAGGGGCCAAGAACGCCGAAAAGGAGTACGGAGGTAGCAACCGTGGGGACAAGGTGGGACTGTTGAACCCAGAATAGGTGTTATGTGCCCTGTCTCATCTCGTATCTATCGTTCTGAGGGGGGATAGCGAAATATCGTGGACCTACCAAACGAGCTGGAGGTCCCTCAGCCGCCGCTCCCCGCCGCCGGTCCATGCTCATCCCTCCGATCGCCTTAATAACAACCCACCTTTCCCGTTTATCAGAGGCCCAGTTCTTCTTGCGTCACTGGCTCTACCTTGCCGGTGCGAATATCGTAGGCGCGTTCGTTCGCCGTCTTCACCTGCTCAAGCATTTCCTGATAAGGCTGATCGCAGGTGTTGATCAGGCCCAGTTTCACTCCCTCGCTGTCATCTATCCGTACCACCAACCCCCAGCCGCCCTCTTGACATTGTTTGAGCTTATGAGTATAATATGATTAACCGAGTCATCATGGTAAGAGTAACCGCTTCATCATAGGGTGAGGTATTGATGGAGAACCGGCCTACTATCCAGACAATCGCCGACAGGGCAGGTGTTTCAAAAACGACGGTGCATAATGCCCTGCACGGCAAGGGCCGGATAGCTGAAGAGAGGCGGCAAGAGATACTGAGGATTGCCAAGGAGCTTGGCTACCGTCCTGACGGCCTCGGCCGCGCTTTGGCCACGCGCCGCTCCATGATCCTCAGTGTAATACTGGTCGGCCTCCAAGATACCTGGCCGTGGCAGGGTCCCCTGTTGGAAGGCATGGAGGCCGCCGGTGCCGAGGTAGACTACGGTCTTCTACTGAGTTCCTCTGGCGACTCTCCCGAGCAAGAGCGAGAACTTATGCAGCGCTGCGTAGACAGAGCGGTGGACGGCCTCATTCTGCTCCCGGTCGAGCAGAACCCCAATCGCGACTACATCGAGCAACTGGTGCGCCAGGGGCTGCCAGTTGTCCTCATCGGCCGCGAGATCGAGGGCCTGGATCTGGACTTTGTGGCCACCGACTACCGTCACGGCGGCAAGCTGGTCGGCCAGCATCTGATTGGGCTGGGCTACCAGAAGATAGGTTACGTTGGCCCGGTGAGGCCAGTTGACCGGCCTATTCGGCGAATCTGGGCTAAACAGCGCCTGGCGGGTCTTAATGATGCACTGACCGAGGCCGGAATGCCCCCTGCTACCTTGCTCGCCCCCAACACCGAACAGCCGTTAGAGTGGCCCGATCTGGGCCGCCAGGCGGTTAGCGACTACTTGGCCGCCGGGGGCAGCGTGGATGCCATCTTTGCCTTTAATGATCCTATAGCTCTCAGCGTAATGGATGGCCTGAAGCAAGCCGGGCTGGAGGTGCCCGGCGATGTGGCGGTTGTCGGGTTCGATAACCTGGACATCGGGGCCTACCACGATCTGCCTCTCACCAGCATCGAACAGCCAATGCACGAGGTGGGCACCACCGCGGTGGAGTTGTTGATAGATAGATTGGAAGGGGGTGATGACAACCGACCGACGCAGCGAATTCTCAAGCCACCTCGCCTCGTGGTGCGCGAGTCCTGCGGGGCCAAAGTACGTGAAAACGTCGCAAGATGTGTGGAAGCAAACCTATAAGTAAGAGAGGGTGAGAAGGATGTTGGCTACACGTAAGGGTTTTACCTTGATCGAGCTGCTGGTGGTGATAGCGATCATCGCCATCCTGGCAGCGATCTTGTTTCCGGTTTTCGCGCGCGCCAAGGCGAAAGCCCAGGAGACGCAGTGTCTGAACAACGTCAAGCAGATCGCGCTGGCCGTGTTGACCTACTGCTCGGACTACGACCAGCAGCCGCCTCAGTACTGGATTGACGACGACGACGACCACGCCAACGGCAACGAGAGGGACATTTGGATGATGCTGGGGCCGTACCTCAAAAGCCTGGATATCATCCAGTGTCCCGTTGGCCCGGACTCGGTAGACATGAGTCCCATCGGCCTGACCAGCTCCAGCTACGTGTTCAACGGACCTCAGGTTGATGACTGGGATGCGTTCCCGACCGATGGCTTCTTCGGGTACAAGTGGTGGAAGCTCCACGGCCGCGTCGGTAACGATGATCAAACGCGGTACTTCTATGGTAGCCGTATCGGAACCGGATTCAGTCTGGACATGTTCGGTGTGCACGCTGCGATGCTGAACGTAACGCCCGCCGGGACTTACATGCTGTTCGACGGAGAAATCCACGTGGAAGACGGCTGCACGGCCTGGGCGGACGGGCTCAAGAGTCTCGACGTGTGTTACCATGCCCGCTGGAGCGGAAGCACCTGCGATTGCACGTCAAGCCGGTGCTGCGACGACGCGGACCGCAACAGCGGCGGGTGCATGCACATAATACCGGCGGCTCGCCACGGCTCCAATGACCGCCTCAACGCGGCCTACTTCGATGGTCACGCCAAGAGCCGCAGCGCGCAAGAGACCGAGATGGAGGGCCATTTCTGTGAGTGGGACTGGAGCATGTCGTCACCGGGCTCGCATCCGCCCGTGCCATAGTCGGGAGTCAGTAAACCACTAAATAAAAGGAGTGTTGAGCATGACAATCAGACGCAGAGGGTTTACCCTCATAGAGCTGCTGGTGGTGATAGCGATCATCGCCATCCTCGCAGCCATTCTGTTTCCGGTCTTCGCCCGAGCCCGGGCTAAGGCTCAGCAGACTGCGTGCTTGAGCAACATCAAGAACCTGGCCACGGCCTTCAAGATCTACACCAGCGACTACGACTCACTCTATCCGCATCGGGCCCATGACTGGTGCTGGTGGTTTCGTACAGGAGAGGTATTCGGTGGAGTGATGGCCGGCAGATATGTGACCGACCGGGACTTGATCTGGTGCCCTACCATCAGCAAGCAGGTCTTCCTGGTGGGCATGAGCAAGCAGTGGGGCAACTCCTACGCCTACAACGCCCATGCCTCGAGAAGCTATACGACGGAGTGGCGGGGCGGGTTGGCC
>CAYNMY010000158.1:0-5613 GCA_964398275.1 uncultured Armatimonadia bacterium
AGGCACAGTCCTTCCAGCGGCCAGTTGATGTACTGCCAGCGGTTGCGGGGCTGCAATACAGCGGCGACCGGGTCGGTCGGGGAAATCACCTGATGGCGGCGAACCAGACAGAATATTGCAGCAATGGATAGGAGAACGCCAAGCACGCCGGCATCCATTAGGATGATCGCTAGGGGGGAGGGGGTCAGCAGCCATGGAATACTGATGCTCCCGCCCATGAACAGGGCCAATAGTAGCCAGTAGATGCGGAGGTAGCGCCGACCCTGCGGACCACGCATAAACTCCTCGCTGACCGGCACACCGAAGAAGGCGTCAGCGCCTTTTATGATGGGTAGAAACCCAAACAACACGGCGAACAACACCCATATTCCGGTCAGCAGAATCTGTCCGATCATTTCCTGTCACCTCTTATGTTGTGTAATTCCTCGCGCAGCAGACCGACTATCTCCCGGTCGCTCTTCCCGGCCAGAATCATCTTGCTGAGGATAGGCACCAGCAGTTTCCGCACCTGCTCTTCCTTGAACTCTTGCCGCCTGCCGGCGGTCACCCGTGCTCCCCGGCCATGCTTAATCTCGACCAATCCCTCGTCGGCCAGTTCACGGTAAGCGATAGCCACAGTGTTCAGGTTCACACCCAGATTGGCGGCAAGCTGCCGAACCGAGGGAAGCGCGTCCCCGGACCGCAGTGTACCTGCGGCGATCAACTGCCGGAGCTGATCCACTATTTGGCGGTAGATAGGTTGGTCGTCGGATGGGTCCGCACTTATGAGCATTGTCAGCCTCTGATGAAGTGTATGCTGTAAGTATACACCATACACTGAATCTTGTCAAGTGCTTTTTCAGAAATTTTTCTCAGGAGGCTTATCGGCAACGAGAGGTGGTTGCGGGGTACACACCATGTGCAGGGCCGTTGGCCATTAGCGCCCTGTGCCAGCGCGCGCCAGCGGATCGCTGTCGGCTCGTCCGGAGACTCTCGCCGGGCCGGCTTCACGCTCGCGGGTGGGTCTGGTTGTAGGTCTCGCGCAGGTCTGCGGTGGACACATGTGTATATATCTCGGTGGTGCTCAGCGAGCTGTGCCCCAGCATCTCCTGGATTACGCGCAGGTCGGCGCCGCCGGTGAGCAGGTGCGTGGCGAAAGAATGGCGCAGCGTGTGTGGCGATACATCTGGCGCGAGCTTCGCCTGGCGGGCATATTCTTTGAAAATGCCCCAGAAGCGCTCGCGAGTCATCGGATGGCCCAGTCGGCTCAGGAACAGCGCATCTTCCCGCACATCCCTCACAAATTCTTGCCGAGCGGTCGCCAGATAAGTCTGCACCAGGTCAACAACCGCCGGCGCGACCGGCACCAGCCGCTGCCTGTCGCCCTTGCCCGTTATCCGCAGGATGCCCTCCTTGAAGTTCAGGTCGTGGATGCGCAAGTTGACCAACTCGGTGACGCGCAGCCCGCTGGCATACATCAGCCACAGCATCGCCGCATCGCGCAGCCCGTAGGCAGTGGACTGATCCGGCGCCTCGAGCAGCGCCCGGCATTCCTCGACTACCAACACGCCAGGTAAGCGCTCGGCGGCCTTGGGCTGGGCGATGTTGGCAGTCGGGTCGCTGTCGGTGAGTCCCTCGCGCACCAGGAACCGATGCATCCGGCGCAGGCTGGTAAGCTTGCGCGCTACCGTGCTCGCCGACTGGTTCTGTTCGCGCCGCAGGCCGCCCAGGAAGTCGGTAACATCCTCGCGCTGCGCCTGGGTGAAGTCGCCGTAGCCCCGGCCTATGAGGAAATGTCCGTATTGCGCCAGGTCGCGTTGATAAGCACTGATGGTGTTGTCTGCCAGACCGCGCTCCACCACCAGGTGTTCGGTCAGCAGATCAATTTGGTAATCAAAGGCGACGAGCAGGCTCATGCATCACCCTCCACCAGCCCCTGGGCGCGGGCCAGAGCCAACTGCTCCTCGGGGAGCAGATCGTGGTCGGTCTTGCCCTCACGCATCGGCCGCACAAAGACGCGGCAGCTCTCCAGGCTGTACAGGGAGGTGAAAATGACCCCGTTGTCGGCGCCATCCAGCAGAGCCAGCGCAAAGCTGAGGTCACCCCGCACCTGGTCATCGCTGTTGAAGCGGGCCAGGCCGACTCGCTGGACGGTGCGCGTGTAGTCACTGGACAGTACGCCGGCCTGCTCCTCGACGACGGAGATGCGGCGTGAGATCCCCTCCAGCTGGGCGATGATCTCGCCCAGCGCATCGGGCACCGGCTTACCTTGCATCTCCGCTGTCAGGCGGCGGGTATCCGGCATGATCTCCGCCTGCCGCCGGCTCAGCCGCCCCGTGACAAGTAGTGCCACAACCGCCACCAGGAACGCTGCCAAACTCATACCAAGTGCCAGGTATAACGGGTTCATAGCCTCACACCTTCCCAGGTTGCGTCGGCGCTAATCCACGATTCTGCGCACCGCGCGCCGGTCAAAAGTTATCACGCAGCCGTCCGTCACCTCAACATCTACTTCGTCCTCGCGCAGGCGCACGATCGTGCCGTAGATGCCGCCGGCGGTGGCGATCCGGTCGCCCTCGGACACGCTGGCAAGCAACTCCTTGTGCCGGCGCTGCTGCACGTGCACCGGACGGATAACGATAAACCAGAACATTACCAGCAGCACGGCCGCAAACAGCACCATCGGCCACAGTGTCTGCAAATCGAAGTCAGCCATCGGTTTTCTCCTCCCAGGCGAAACTGTTCTTACTCCGCCGGGTCACTATGTTATCTAGTTCGCCGTCAGTTCACCTTAGACCTTGTGGCCGGGGAAGGTCAGTCAAGTGGGACGGCGAACTAACGAGCAGTGACCTGGCTATGCCCACTACCTTCGTCCGTGTCAATCTGCCCGCCATCGCCCACAATGTCCGCCAGATATTGGCCCGGCTGGGCCCGGACTGCGCGCTGATGGCCGTGGTCAAAGGCAACGCCTACGGCCACGGCATCGTACAGGTGGCGCAGCAGTGCCTCGCGGCAGGCGCGCACTGGCTGGGCGTCAGCTATGTAGAAGAGGGCGTGACGCTGCGCGAAGCCGGGCTGACCGCACCCCTTCTCGCTTTCGTCCCGCCCGCTGAAGAGCAGTGCGCCGCAGCGGTCGAGCACCAGGTCACGGTCACCATCACTACCGAGCATCACCTCGCCTGGTTGCGGGCGGCGGCTGCCCAGACCAGCCAGACCGCGCCGGTGCAGATATTCGTGGACGCTGACCTGGGCCGCCCCAGTGCGGGTGAGAGGCTGCCGCAGTTGCTGGAAATTGCTGCCGGCTTTCCCCAACTCCGGATCACTGGCGTATACACGCACTTCGACACCGCGCGCGTCGCGCCGATCCGCAGTCTGCTCGATGTCGTCCGACCCGGCTCCGAACTCGAGGTCTTCGCCACTGCCGTGAAGAAGCTGGCCCGCCAGCACCTGGGCGAAGATATCATGTTCCACGCCGCCGCCAGCGCGATGTTCCTGACCCAGCCGGAGGCGCGCATGGATATGGTGCGCATTGGCACGCTGCTTTACGGGCAGTACCCGCCTGGTGTGCCGCGGGAGCGGCGCACGCTTGACCTCAGCCCTGATACCTTCGAACTGTGCAGCACGATAATCGCCCTTGAGGAGTTGCCTGCCGGTGCAACCGTCGGGTACGGGCGGGAGTTCGTCTGCCGGCGGCCGACCCGCGTGGCGACGCTGCCGATAGGTTACCTTCAGGGCCTCTCGCTGCTACCTGCCTCGCTGGCCCGGCGCCGGTATACGTGGTGGCGCCAGCTTCGCGGTAGGCAGAATCAATCGGTAGTGGTGATCAACGGTCAGCCGGCACCCATAATCGGGCGAATCGGCATGGACCAGTGCGCCGTGGATGTAACCGACGTGCCCGAGGCCCAGGTCGGGACACTGGTGAGCATTCCCACCCGCCGCACCACCATCAGCCCCGACGTTCCCCGAGTCTACCTCGAGTAACCCCAAAGCGCTCACTCAAGCCGCCGGAAGGTCATATAGTCAGGCTCACCGGACACGTGCTGTGGTGTCTCGTATACTGGTTCCCAGCCGGGCAGCGGCTGCTTGAGCGCGAGTGCCCCCGTCTGGTCATCCAGCTCAATGTACTGCCCGAAGATATGTGCCCGGTGCTTGAACGAAGCGGTGTTGAGCACCAGGTACTCCAGGCCAAGCCGCTGCGCCGCCACCTGGAACTCAACGAAATTGTGGTAGTTCGGGATGAAGGTCTCCGGGCGGTCAGTGCTGGTCCCGAAGACGATACTCTCCTCGGTAAGGTTATCGCGCTGCCATTGTTCGGCCACGCGCTCGGAGGTGGACTGGGGATGGGGCTGGAAGGGACTGCGGGGGACGTTGCGCCAGGCATAGAGCTGGCCGAGGGCGAAGATTAGCCCCAGACAGATCACCGGGACGGCCAGGGGAAGGTTGGGCCATAGCCTGGCCAACTTGCGGTCGCGCAGGTATACCAGCACCTCGCCGACGTAGAGAAACAGAATTGGCAGTAGCGGAAACCACAAGCGGTGCGAGGGGCCGATGACGTTGTACCAGCCGATCAGCACCCAGAAGACGACCAACAATGTCACCAGCAAGGCCCTGAGCTCCCGGCGGCGCTCCCGGTACACTCCAGCCAGTGCCAGTAGGAGCAACGGCGCGCCGACGACCGCCCTCACCCAGCTCTGCAGATTAGGCACCCGCACGGCGAATACCTGAGTGAGCCAGTAGGCCGCGAACCTCAAGCCTCGCACTTCGCGCCCAACGATATCGGCCGCGGAATGGCTGGCCAGATAGCGCGCCATCGTCGGGCGGTCTCCGGCATCATAGAGCATGCGTCCGCCGCCGCCGATTACGTCCCAGCCGTCAGTCCACATCACGTGGCGGGTATTCATGTTGTACAGGGGGTCGCCGAAGTAGGTCAAGTTGCGGAACATCAACGGCGAACTGACCACGACAAAGGCAGCGGCCACCACCGCGACTGCTCCTAACTTCTCTCGGCGGCTCAGCCTACCGACCGCGGCCGTCACAATAAAGCCTACCAACAACAACAGCCCCGTTCCCTTGGTCAGCCAGGCCAGGGCTGCGAAAGCACCGGCGGCAATCCACCACCGATACCCACCGTCGAGGCGGTAGACACAATAGAAGAACAGCAAGAACCACAGCGCAGCCAGCGACTCGGCCATGGCCTCGCCGCCGCATCGCATCAGCGCGTCGAGCAGCCCCAGGAGGATTATCCCCCCCAGCGCCGCCCGCGCCCCGCCCCCGCTACGCCCCACAAACACCGCCGCCAGCAGTACCATTACGCCGATACCAACATTGAGCAGCCGCGCGCGAATTATGAAGCCGCGGTCAGGCCCGGCCAGCAGCGATATCAAATAGCAAAAGAGCGGCTGGCGGTTGGTCTCAGGGTGCTTTGTCATCCCCTGTTCGACGTGGAACTGCTCCGGGCCCAAAGAGGTGAAGCCTTTGCCGTCGTGGATGCGGCGAGCAATGTGCAGATAATGGGGCGCATCGCTGTTGCCCCATGGCTCCCAGCGGGCGCTCAGGTTGAGAGTCAGGGCAACGTAGTTGCCCACTACCAGCGCTAGAAGCGCAATCACTAGCCCGCCCGGCAAGCGCTGGACT
>CAYNMY010000159.1:0-5603 GCA_964398275.1 uncultured Armatimonadia bacterium
GAACTGGGGACACACGGATTTTCAGTCCGTTGCTCTACCGACTGAGCTATCTGGCCACCAGTACCTTGTCGTTATCTGCCGTTATCTGTCCCTGTCTGTCGTTGTCTGCTGTCGTCTGTTGTCGTCTGTTGTCAAACTGGTGGGCGGAGCAGGACTCGAACCTGCGACTTCCTGCGTGTAAAGCAGGCGCTCTAGCCAACTGAGCTATCCGCCCATTTCATCTTACCACATCGCTGCTTTGCTGCTAATACGCATCTGGTGGCCCCAACGGGATTCGAACCCGTGCTGCCGCCTTGAAAGAGCGGAGTCCTAGGCCTCTAGACTATGGGGCCATCCACCTTCGCTATAAGGAACGTAGCCTTGCCGGAGTTCCCTGGTGGGCCGTGCAGGGATCGAACCTGCGACCCTCGGATTAAAAGTCCGATGCTCTGCCAACTGAGCTAACGGCCCGGCACATATGACGCAATCCCCGAAGGCAGCAGGTGCCACCGTCGTCCATATAATATAACCAATACCGCCCCAATTGTCAAACTGCCAGGCCGCCGATTGGCAGCCAAGGAGCTTGTCCGCCCTGAGCGGCGAGATTTGAGCCACCGCGACCGATCCCCGGGCTTTCAGCGCACGGGCACGCTCACCTGCGCCCCGTCGCTGGTGACGCTGGCGTAGATCGCCTCGGTAAGCTCCAGCGACTTGGCCCCGTCCCAGAGGTCCGCGGCCTGCTCGGGGGGATGGCCCTCCCGGAGGCACTCGACGAAGTAAGCGACTTCGCCGGCAAAACCGCAAAGGTCAACCCCAGGCACGGAAACCCAGGTGGGTTGGGCAATGTCCAGCAACTGAGCAAAGGGCTTGGGGTTGCCGGCGCGACCCGGTGCGGAGGGCCGGTGGTGCGTAAGGTAGATCATCTCTTCCACCTGGACCGATTCGCCTACACCGGTACAGCGCAGCCATTCGCCCATATCCACCCAGGGATTCTCCTCGGCGCCTTCGAGGGTGTTAATGTTCATTACCCCGATGGTGCCACTCGCGAACTGGAGCGTGATCAGCAGGCCAAATCTGTCCGCATTTAGATACCGCTGCGTAGCCTGGACCCATTCGACATCGCCGCCCATGAAGCGGACCAGGTCAAAGATGTGGCAGAGCTGCCCGGTCAGGAAGGCTAGCAGCCTATCCTCGATGCCCGCCCATGGGGGATAGGGCCCCTGCGCGAACCTGACCTCCAGCATCTGGAGCCCGCCGAACTCCGGGGTCTCGAGGATTCGGCGCGCCTCGACGTACGCCGGCGCAAAGCGCTTCATAAAGGCGACCATGCCCCATACACCATTGTCCTCGGCGGCCTGGGCCAATTCGCGCGCCTTGGGGACGTCAATAGCCGAGGGTTTCTCCACGAAGATCGGCAGCCCCGCCCCAAGCACCTGCTCGCCCACCTCGCACATCATCTGCGGCAGCCCGCAGATGTATACCCCGTCAAGCTGCTCGCTACTAAGCATCTCGCCCACATCAGTGTAGACCTTGCGGCCACCAAACCAGCGGGCATTACGCTCCGCCTTCTCCCGGTCCAGGTCACAGACGGCCACCAGGTCCAGGTCGGGAACTTCGTGCAGATGCGGATACAGCGCGCGGGTCGCATGGTGACCCGCTCCGACAAAGGCAACGCGCGTTGTCTGGCTCATATTCACTCATCCTTTCTTATCAGCGACATAGGGACTCCAGCGCCGCCACGCCCACTGGCTGCGGTGCCTATTCTCCACATCGCCACAATTCTCCTGTCCGGGACGACCCTCGGCCTAGCTGAGCACGGACGCTGCTTACCCAATCCACGCACGAAGGTATTGACTGGTCGCCGACGAACTCTACCCATCAATTTGGATACCTAAGACCACCCACGATAACCAATCCCAATCTGCTATTCTACGACGAGGAGCCTTGATAATGGTCAAATGGGGCATAATCGGCTGTGGTAACGTCGCCGAGTCCAAGGGCGGCCCGGCCCTATACAAAGCTGAGAACTCTGAGTTGGTCGCGGTGATGCGCCGTAACGAGCAGCTCGCTGCCGAGTTCGCCGAGCGTCACGGCGCCAAGCGGCACTACTCCACGGTCGAACAGATCCTGGCCGACGAGGAGATTGACGCCGTCTACATCGCCACGCCGCCGCACGTCCACGCCGAGCAGACCATCGCCGCCGCCCAGGCCGGCAAGCACGTGCTGTGCGAGAAGCCGATGGCAATGAGCGTCGCCGAGTGTCGGGAGATGATCGCGGTGTGCGCTGCCAACAACGTCCAGCTCATGCTGGCCTATTACCGGCGCTTCTGGCCCGCCGCGCAGAAGATGAAACAACTGCTCGCCGACGGCGCGGTGGGCACACCGACGATGGCGCGTGCGCACTGCGCGTATCTGTGGCACCCGCCTGAGGACGGCTCGGTGCCCTGGCGCATCCGCCGCGAGATCGCCGGGGGGGGCTTCCTGTGGGACATTGGCGCACATCGCCTCGACTTGCTGGTACAGATGATGGGCGATGTCGAGTCGGTGGGCGCGCTGGTGGAGGCGGTGCATTTCGACATTGAGGTGGATGACTGTAGCTCGCTGGTGATGAAGTTTGCCAGTGGTGCCCAGGGCGTGGGCATGTTCTACTGGACGATCGGGGCCAGCATAGACGAGCTGGAAGTGGCCGGGCCCGGCGGGCGGCTTATTGCCACCGATTTCGGCGCAGGTGATCTCCTATTGACCCGAGGTGGCGAGACCGAACAGTTCCACCTCCCGCCGCCCCGGCCTACCCACCTGCCGCTGGTGGAGCATTACGTGCAGTGCATCAGCTCGGGCCAACCCAACGCCCTGCCCGGCGAAGAGGGCCTGAAGACCACCGCAATCATTGAAGCCGCGGAAGCCTCGGGAAAGACCGGCCGCTTCGTCGCGCTGGACAGCCTGGGTTAGGAGAGTTACAAATGCGCAAGCTATTTGTAGTAACAGTTGACTGTGATATCCGCGCCGACGATATCGCCCTGCGCCAGGAAAGCATGGACGTTCTGCTCGACACCTTCGAGCAGGCCGGCGCGGCGGGCCATACTACCTGGCTTCTGAATGAAAACGACTTCGAGATCACCAGGAATCACCAGGATTTCCTGCACGAGGCGCTCCGGCGCGGCGATACGCTGGGCATGCACGATCACTTCGAGCCGCTCGGAGGCAACTACGAGTTCGGCCCGGCGCTGGAGATGTGCCGGCGCTCCCAGGAGAGCGTGGCGGGCTGGCTGGCGGCCAACGGCTACCCTGACGAGATCCCGCTGCACCGCAACGGCTGCCTGGTGCAGCATCCCGAAATCTACCGCGCCCTGCAACAGTTGGGCTACACGCAGGTCTCGGAGGTCTGGCCGGAGAACGCCCGCGGCGACCGCGAGGGCAACTATGCCTTCGATAATACGGAAATGCCTGTCGGCATCAGCCCGTACCGCCATGATACGGATAACTTCGCCGACTATACCTCCACCACCGGTCACTTCCTGCACTTTCCCGTGACGCACATGTTCCTGCAACTCGGCGGCGGCTTCAACTGGGAGACTATGGCGCGGTGGGACAAGGCTTTCGCCCAGCAGGATCTTGAGCTGGCGTCGTATCTGTGGTTGTTTCACCCTTACGAGATTATGAACGCCGAGCGCGAGGCAATTGACCCGCAGATGGTCGAGACGCTGGCGCAGATCATAGCGCAGGCTCAATCCGAGTACGGCGTTGAATTAGCGAGTATCGAAGAATGTCGGGAGGCGATTGAAAATGGCTAAGCTGGCAATAAATGGCGGCAGTCCCCTGCGCGCCGAACCGTTTGCAGTCTGGCCGCAGTACAGCGAAGAAGAGGCCCAGGCCGCAGCCGACGTGGTGCGCGGCGGCTGGCTCGTCGCCCACCACGGCGGACATAAGCACGTGGAGGCGTTCCAGGAGGCCTACGCGGAATATCACGGCGCAGCCCATGCCGTTGCCATGAGCTCAGGAACAACCGCGCTGCACGTCGCGCTGATGGCCGCGGGTATCGGCCCGGCTGACGAGGTGATCGTTCCGCCAATGACCTTCCTGGCCACCGCGACCAGCGTGGTGATGGCTAATGCCATACCCGTATTTGCCGACATCGAGCCGCAGACGCTGGGCCTGG
The DNA here is from genome assembly GCA_964398275.1 of uncultured Armatimonadia bacterium. Lineage (GTDB taxonomy): Bacteria > Armatimonadota > Zipacnadia > Zipacnadales > Zipacnadaceae > JALGTD01. The sequence goes on from CAYNMY010000159.1 coordinate 4,136, forward strand.
ACCCCGAGGCCGTCCGCGCCAGGATCACGCCGCGTACCAAGGCGATGATCGTAGTCCACCTCAACGGCTTCCCGGCCGATATGGACGGGCTGATGGCCGTCGCCCGCGAGCACGACCTGATCGTACTCGAAGACTGCGCCCACGCCCACGGCGCTGAGCACAACGGTCGCAAGGTCGGCACTATCGGCGACCTGGGCTGCTTCAGCTTCCAGCACAAGAAGCTTCTGTCGCTGGGCGACGGTGGGATGGTCACGGCCAACGACCCCGAGCTGGCCGAGCGCGCCGCCGGATTGCGCACTTTCAGTGGCCAGCCCCTGTCGTACAACCTGCGGATGACCGAGATCCACGCCGCTATCGGCAAGATCCGCCTGGGCCGGTTGGATGCCGAGAACGAGCAGCGCCGCCGCAACGCCGCCTACCTGACTGAGCGTCTTGGCGAACTACCTGCGATCACCCCGCAACAGCCGCGCGAAAACACCACGGTTGCTTACTACAACTATGTACTTCATTACAACAAAGATGAATTTGGCGTCAGCCGCGAGAAGTTTCAGGAGGCCCTGATTGCCGAAGGGCTGCCAGGGGCCTACGGCTACTTCCCGCTCCAGCGGCACGTCACGTTCCAGACGCGAGATGCCTACGGCCGCGGCTGCCCGTTCGAGTGCCCCTTCTATACCGAGATTACGCCGCCCGAGCAGCGACCGGTGTACGATGAAGCGGACACGCCCGTGACGGTGGACATGTACGAGAATGTAGTAGTCGGCTTCACCATCCACCCGCCTAATGGCGAAGCGGAGATGAAAGATATCGCCGATATCTTCGAGAAAGTGATTGCCAACATTGATGAGCTGAGGTAGCAATGTGTTCTGGCACAGTCGCGAGGGAATGACCAATAAGCAGTTGTATCGCTGGCAGTGGGTGCGATCGCTGCTGATTAACGTCTTAGGGATGGGCCTGCCCCACATCAATGACCGACTGCGCAAGTTCCTGTTTCGCCTGGCCGGCCTGAAGGTGGGCAAGGGTGGCTTCATCGGTATGCACGGCTGTATTGATGATTTCCACACCTACCGCATCACTATCGGGGACAACGTGACCATTTCCTTCCGCGTCACGCTGGTTACCCACGGCCCCAGGCCCGGCCGCAGCAACATGAATATCGTCATCGAAGACGGCGCGTACATCGGCTGCAATGCCGTCGTCTTGCCCGGCGTCACCATTGGCAAGGGCGCCGGCATCGGTGCGGGCTCAGTGGTCACCAAGGATATTCCCCCGGGCGCAGTAGCCGCCGGCGTGCCCTGCCGCGTTCTGCGCAGCAAGGACGAGAAACCCTCGGACGAGTCGTCGTAGAGGAGATAAGGATGAGCAATAACCCCTCAATACTGTTGCCACTGATTGCCTTCAGTCTGCTGGGGCTGTGCGCCGCACCGGGTCCGGCTGAGCCGTTCGACCCGGACAGCGACGAATTCCCCAT
>CAYNMY010000160.1:0-5587 GCA_964398275.1 uncultured Armatimonadia bacterium
CCTGCCTGGTCTTCGGTCAGATGAACGAGCCGCCCGGCGCGCGCCTGCGCGTGGGCCTAAGTGCGCTGACCATGGCCGAGTGGTTCCGCGACCAGCGCGGGCAGGACGTGCTGCTGTTCATTGACAATATCTTCCGGTTCGTCCAGGCTGGCCAGGAGGTCTCGGCATTGCTGGGACGGATGCCCTCGGCCGTGGGTTACCAGCCGACGCTGGCTACCGAGATGGGCGCTCTGCAGGAGCGCATCACCTCGACGCACGACGGCTCCATCACCTCGGTGCAGGCCATCTATGTGCCGGCTGACGCCTACACTGACCCGGCGCCGGCGACCACCTTCGCCCACCTTGACGCCAGCGTGGCCCTGTCGCGCGAGCTGTTTGAGCAGGCCATCTACCCGGCGGTTGACCCGCTCAACTCCACCTCGCGGCTGCTGGACCCGCGGACGGTCGGCGAACGGCACCACCAGGTCGCCCGGGGCGTTCAGGAGCTGCTCCAGCGCTACAAGGACCTGCGCGATATCATCGCCATCCTGGGCATGGAAGAGCTCTCGGAGGAAGACCGCCAGGCCGTGGGCCGGGCCCGGCGCATCCAGCAGTTCCTCACCCAGCCGATGTTCGTCGCCGAGATATTCACTAATATGCCCGGCGCATACGTGTCCGTCGAAGATACCGTGAGTGGCTTCGAGGAGATACTGGCGGGCAACTACGACGACTTGCCCGAAGATGCCTTCCGAATGGTCGCAACCATCGCAGACGCCAAGCAGAAGGCCGACGCGTAGGAACCAGGCTGAGGCCAGGGCCACGAGGGTCTGAGTATATGCCACAACCCCGGACGTACTCGGCGAAAATAGTGACCAGAGCCGGTGAGCTTTTCCAGGGTGATGTGGTCGGTGCCGTCATCCCCGGCGCAGAAGGCTACTTCGGCGTCAAGGCCCATCACGCCCCGCTCATCGCGGCCCTGGGTCTGGGCGAGGTGGTCCTCACCGGGGCTGACCAGCACGAGCAGTATTTCGCGCTCAGCGGGGGGGTAGTTGAGGTGCGCGATAATCAACTGATTGTGCTGGCCGATATCGGCGAGCGGGCGGAAGAGATTGATGTAGACCGCGCCGAACAGGCCGCGCAGCGCGCCCGTACTCGCCTCAAGGGCGAGGGCGCGGAAGAACGCGTGGACATTACCCGCGCCGAGATCGCCCTGGGCCGAGCACTGAATCGGCGGCGCGTCGCCAAACATCGGCGTTAGCCGCATCCCCGTATCCCCACGGAGCTTCTACTCACCAATGGAGGGGTCAGATGCACCACGCCCGGCAGAACTGTATGACGGAATGGGCATTCCGAAGCGGGAAGACCTACGATGATCCGGGTAACGAGGTCGAACTGGACGTGCTGGTCGTCGGCCCCGACGAGCGGGAATGGCGGGTCCCGGCCTTTTGGGCGGGCGAGCAGAGCTGGCGGGTCCGCTTTGCCCCGCCGGCGGTCGGCACCTACCGTTACCGCAGTATCTGCTCGGATGAAAGCAATTCGGATCTGCACGGCGTGGAGGGACTGCTGGCGGCAAGTCCGTACGACGGCAACAATGCGCTCCTGGGCCGGGGCCCCTTACGCGTGGCCGCTGACGCCAGGCACCTGGAACACCGCGATGGTAGTCCCTTCTTCTGGCTGGCAGATACCTGGTGGATGGGGCTGTGCCGGCGACTGGCTTGGCCGGAGGGGTTCCGGGAGCTTCTCGCCGACCGGGTCGGCAAGGGCTTTACGGTCATCCAGATTGTCGCGGGGCTGTACCCGGATATGGGCTGGCCCGATGAGCGGGGGGCTAATGAAGCCGGCCACCCGTGGGAAGAGGATTTCAGCCGCCTGCGCCCCGCGTACTTCGATATGGCCGACCTGCGCATAGCGGCGTTAGTGGCGGCGGGGCTGGTCCCGTGCATCGTCGGCTGCTGGGGCTACTACCTTTCCTGGATGGGGGTGGAGGGCATGAAGCGCCACTGGCGCAACCTGGTCGCGCGCTGGGCGGCCTATCCGGTGGTCTGGTGCCTGGCCGGGGAGGCCATTATGCCCTACTACCTTAGTGAGGATCTGGAGGGCGAGGAGCAGCGCCAGAAGCAGGGCTGGACCGAGCTGGCCGCGTACGTGCGGGCAATTGATCCCTATCACCACCCCATCACCATTCATCCCGGCGGGTCGGGACGCGGTCAAGTTGAGGATCCCCGTCTGCTCGACTTCGAGATGCTCCAAACCGGGCACGGGGGCCACCTGAGCATCGCCGGGACCCTGGACATGGTCGCCCAGTCCTACCAGGCGGAGCCGCGTATGCCGGTGATAAACAGCGAAGTCTCCTACGAGGGGATCATGGAGACCTGCCGAGAGGAGATCCAGCGCTTCATGTTCTGGGTGTGTATGCTCTCGGGGGCGGCGGGCCATACCTACGGCGCTAACGGCATCTGGCAGGTCAATGAGCCGGGCCGGCCCTTCGGTCCGTCCCCCCACGGCTTCTCCTACGGAGATCGCCCCTGGAACGAGGCTTACCGACTCCCCGGCTCCGGGCAGCTTGGACTGGCCAAGCGCCTGCTGGAGCGCTATCAGTGGTGGCGCTTTGAACCGCATCGCGAGTGGGTTGAGCCCCACGGGAGAGCGGGTATGGGCTGGCCCGAAGAGGACTACACCAACCCCTATGCCGCCGGCATCCCGGGCGAGGTCTACGTCATATTCCTTCCCGTCCTCCAGCGCTCGCTTACCGTGCAACTGGAGCCGGGTCCGCAATACCGTGCCTACTACTGGAATCCCTCGGACGGCAGCGAGATTGATCTGGGCATTGTGAGTGGGGATGAACAGGGCAGGTGGCCGGCGCCGGCGGCGCCCATCTTTCGGGACTGGGTGCTGGTAGTCGAGCGGACCTGAGTGGGAAAAGGGTCGCCTGGCAAGGTGCAGCTTCCCCGGTGGCGAATATTACTGCAACTGACAGCGCGGTAGGATTACCAGGATACGCGCTCGGTCGCGACAGGCCTTCGCCTGCCGTAGCAGGCTATGGCCTGCGCAGGCAGGATCCGCCTTCGCAACGCTATGGCGGACAAGATGTCGCTCCTACCGGGTGATATGAGGGAGAAGGTCTAATGGCAGAGTCCGAGGCTACTCTTCAAGAGTTGTTGGAAATGTCCCTGCGCCTGGGTGACCCGGCCCGGGATTACGTTATCCTGGGCGAAGGGAATACCTCGGCGCGCATAGACGAAGAGACCTTCTGGGTGAAGGGCAGCGGGTTCGAGCTGCCTGGTATCACGCCCGAAGGCTTCGTCCGCGTCCGCTTTGATGTAATGCTGGGGTTGCTGGAGGCGGACGACATCTCTGATGACGCGGTCAAGCAGGTGCTGGCCGACGCGTGTGTCGAGCAGGGCGCGCCCCGGCCCTCCACGGAGGCATTTCTCCACGCCTTGCTGCTCAAACTGGAGGGCGTTAACTTCATCGCGCATACCCACCCTGTGCCGGTGAACATGATTACCTGTGCCCAGGGAGCGGAGGAGGCAATCAGCGGGCGGCTGTTCCCCGATGAGATCGTGGTCTGCGGAATCGCGCCGATGTGGGTGCCCTTCGCTGATCCGGGGCTGGCGCTGGCCCGGCAGCTTGAGCAATCGGTGGACGAGTATATCGGGAACTACCGCCAGCGCCCCAAGTCGGTCTGGATGCAGAATCACGGGCTGATTGCGCTGGGCGGGTCGGCACGCGAGGCCGAGAGCATCACTGCGATGTCGGTGAAGGCCGCGCGCATTCTGGTGGGTACCTATGCGCTGGGCGGCCCGCACTTTCTTACCGAGGCCCAGGCTAATCGCATCGCCGGTCGGCCCGATGAACTCTACCGCCAGGACCGGCTGGGGTTGAGCCACTTGTGACCGCTTTGGGCACGAGGGGTGGGGCACGGGCGACAGGCAGGATGCCTGTCGTACCGGCAATGCGTTAGTTCTGCTTGACAGGACAGTGCTGGTCTGGGAAAATGGAGGCGAGATCAGCAACTACTGGAGGAGGATGGTTATGGTGGTAAGATGGGTGAAGATGGCGTCATTGCTCTTTGCTGTGGTGATGGTGGTGGGGGGTTGTGGTGGGGGCCTGAGCCCCTCGCAGCAGAGCAGTCGCCGCCAGCCTTCGATCCGGGGCAGCAGCTTCCCGCAGGAACTGGCAGCAGCCAGCCGGGTCAGCGTGGTGGAGATTGACAACTACAAGGGCTGGGCGGCACTGCGGATGAGCAATGGGCTGGTCACGGTGGTGGCAGTGCCGGCCATCGGTGGGCGGATAATGGAGTACAAGCTGGGCAATCATCCGTTCCTGTGGACCAATCCCGCCGAATACGGCAAGACTTACGAGCCGCCGGCGTCAGAAGACGACCGGCAGTGGCATAACTTCGGGGGATACAAGGCCTGGCCCGCGCCCCAGGAGCAATGGGGCGGACCGCCTGATCCGCTCGGCTCGGAGCTTGATGGCGGCAAGTGGGCCGGCAAGATTACTAATCGCGGCGGGCCCATCGGCGAAATCGAGATGGTCAGTCCGCCGGATGAGAACGTCACCGGCCTGCAGATAACCCGCCGCGTGCAGATGTTCGCCGGCACCACCCGCGTTCTGGTCACTGAGCCCTTCAAGAACGTCAGCGCCCAGCCGATTACGTGGAGCATCTGGGGCCTGGCCCAGGTCCCCGGGTCGCTCACAGATAGGGATAAGTTCAACGAGGAGGCGCGCATCTACTTGCCGCTTAACCCCGACAGCCGCGACCCGAACGGCTTCTGGTACCTGTCCGCGAAGAAAGACGAGGCGAAGCAGCAGTTCGAGGTGCTCGATGAGGGCAAGCTGATGCAAGTTTCTTACCACTACGAAAATGCCAAGATCGGCGCGGATAGCGGCGCGGACAGCGGCGCGGGCTGGATTGCTTACGTGGACGGTATTCACGAGTATGCGTTCGTCCAGCGCTTCGGCGTAAGCCGACTGGGTGATTACCCCGATAAGGGCGCAACCGTCGAGGTCTGGACTTCCGGAGAAGACTCCTATATGGAGATGGAAGTTCTCAGCCCGCTGTATACGCTGCAGCCGGATGAGCAGAAGTCGTTCGAGCAGGAGTGGTACGCGACCTGTCTCGGCGGGCCGATCCGGGATACTACCGAGGTCGCCGCGATCCGCGAGCCGCTAAGCCTGGCGAGTGTCGAGGCAGGCCTGCGGCTGACTGGCGAGTTCGGGGTATTCGCTCCGGGAAAAGTCGAGATCGTCCTGCTGGACCAGGGCGGTGAGCAGATCGGAGAAGCGATCACGAGCCTGGCGGCCAAGCCCACCCGGGCGATGGTGCTGGATCGGACGTTGTCGCCGGAGCCCGGGGCCGTGGCGGTCAGCCTGCGGCTGATGAGTGAGCGAGACGCGCCGATAGGTGAGGTGGCGAGAGTGACCCTGGCGGCGAAGACCGCGCAGATTCCGGGAGGTTAGCGGAGAGAGTGTGGCGGAGTCGAAGGGCTCGGGTCTGGGCAGACCTGAGCCTTTTTGTGTGACGATACTGCCGCGCAACCCGACTTCAGACCGATATTATGCCATTACCCCCACAATATTTGCCCAAACCAGCAGAAGTCAA
>CAYNMY010000161.1:0-5585 GCA_964398275.1 uncultured Armatimonadia bacterium
CTTGGATTGGGTGTTTGGCTCAGGCTTAGGTCGGTTGGTTGAACCGGGGCCGGTGGGATTGTCGTTAGAGCTGCACCGCGGCGGGTGGTATCCCCCGGGCGGCGGCCAGATTGGTGCCCGGGTCCGGCCGCTGAGCGAGCACGGCAGTGGGCTGAGGCCAATTCGGTGGCTTGGTCCTCCCCGGCACACTGGTCTCGACATTGTAAGCACAGTCAGCGAACAATTACCGGATCACATCGCGGCGCGGCAAATCAAGGGCGTTGAGCAAGTATTGGGGAAACTTTCCGGCAAGCCTGTGCCTTCAGCATACACTAAGCGTTTGCCCGGCGGGCCGGGTACGGCCGTACTGGTCTATTTGGGCGGCTGGGCAGGCTACAGCGCACTGGGTGAGAGGGGCAAGCCGGCGGAGCAGGTCGGCGCAGAAGCCGCCGAGCAGTTTCGCAAGTTCCTGGACAGCGGCGCGGCGGTGGATGAGCGCCTGGCGGATCAATTGCTCATCTACCTGGCGATAACAGCCGGTACCAGTGAGTTTACGACACCGGTGATTACCGAGCATCTGCGCACCAACGCCGGGGTAATCGGGCAGTTCTGGCCGGTGCGAATCGAGTTTGCGGAGAGCCCGGGACGCCCGCCGCTGGTGCGGGTGCACGGGACCAGCTTTGGTCACGAGGAGGGATGAACTGTTGAGTTTCAGGGAAGAGGAACCGGAAGAAGAGCGCGAAGAAGAACAGGACCCCAGCTTCCGCAAGGTGGACAAACGGCATCGCGCCGAGCCAGAGCCGGAAGAGCAGCAGGCTGCGGAAAGCTCCGAGCCGGAGGCGATAGAGGAGCCGCCGGACGAGGAAGCTGGCGCGGAAGAGGAAGCCGGTCCGACAGATGAGGCGGTCACATTCGGTGACTTGAGTGTGTACGACACGCTCAGGTTTACCGCAGGGCTGCTGATTCAGCAGGCGTGGATACAAATGGGTGTGCAACTGGCGCCCGGCGCTGCGGAGCTCAAGCACGACCTGGTTCAGGCCAAAGTGGCAATAGATAGCCTCGAGTTCGTTGTGGCTAAGCTTGAGCCTCAACTCGATGAGCACGAACAGGCGGAGTATGAGTCTATACTGGCCAACCTGCGCATCAATTACGTAAAGAAGGCCTGACAGCGGCTCACACCAGCGGGCTGCTCTGATGCAGTATACGGGTTTGCAGCGCCGGCTGAGGCTGGCAATTGACCGGCGGATGCAAGCATCCGGACGGCACCGACGACGGCGACAGGCGAGACGCCTGTCGTACCAACGACTTGTCAGCTAATAATGGAGGGTTCTAAATGTCAGTACGAATGGGTTTCATTGGCACGGGCGGTATTGCGCAGCGGCACCTGAACAGCATGAGGAACAATCCGGATGTCGAGCTTGTCGCCTACTGTGACATCGAGCTGCCGAAGGCACAGCAAGCAGCGGAAGAATACGGCGGCAGGGCCTACGACGATTTCGCGGCGATGCTCGATAAGGAGGACCTGGCGGCCGTGGTGATCTGCACGCCGCCATTCGCGCACGGCGATATCGAGCTGGCGGCATGCGAGCGGGGTCTGCATATGCTCATCGAGAAGCCGGTGGCGCTAGACGTGGCGGTGGCCCGGCCGATTCTGGAGGCGATCGAGGCCGCCGGAATTGTCAGCCTGGTGGCCTACAAGTACCGCTGGGACGACCACGTCCACAAGGCGCGCGAGATGCTGCGGGACCAAACCAGCGGCCTGGTCTGCGGTAACTTCGGGACCCGCAGGCCCGGCGTAGCGTGGTGGCGGGTCAAGGCCGAGTCGGGGGGGCAGACGATCGAGCAGACCACGCACATCTTCGATATGGCCCGGTTCATGGTAGGCGAGGTTACCCGGGTCCAGGCCTTCGGAACGCTCCAGGTTAAGAACACCGTCCACCCGGACTTCGATATATGGGACGCCACTACGGCCAACCTCGAGTTCGCTAACGGTGCCGTGGGCACGATCTCCAGCACCTGCCTGTCGCAGAACTGGAGCCAGAGCAGCCTGCGGGTGATTGGCCACGAGCTTACCGTCGGCATCATGGGCGACACGCTGAGCTGGGCCGGGGAGGACGGGCCGGGCGAGTACACCAAGCAGGTTGACGGCTATGTGGAAGAGAGCCGCGTATTCGTGGACGCTATAGTGACGGGCGACCGCGCCCAGATATATTCTGACTACGCCGATGCAGTAAAGACTCTGGCCGTCACCGAGGCGACCAATCGCTCTATCGAAAACGGCGGGGCGGTTGTCGAGATAGCTGACCTAATGGCCTAAAATTGGCCGAAATTGGCCCAAAACGGTTGACTTGCGCGCACGGATAGTGTATAATACTAGCGTCACAGGGTATGGTGCACGCACGGAAAAATTGAATCTGTTGCCCCCTCCCGCAACCTGGCAGCCGCACACGGCCTTACCGCCGTAGTCGCAGCATCAGCTATTAGGCTATAACCGAACCTGTCGGCGCAACTGCTAACAGCAGTGATTAAGAGCGGGCTCAGACGAGGGCTCGCCTTTTGCGTGCCAGCACAATTTGTCGCCGACTTGATGGGAGGGAGTAGATTAGATGCTAGCCCCTGGGAGGACGGCGAGCTAGCCAGCCAAGTCTATACCGTAAGCAGTCTTTGAGCAATCCTATCCGTTAGTGATCTGGACCATCCTAGTAACGGACGTGCGGGTAGGGGACGGGGAGAGCTCTTGTAGCGAGTACTCAGTCTAGCTCCGAGGTGACTTATGGCTACTCTTGCCGGGGTCTTTGGGGAGGCTATGGCATCAGTCTCCACCCTCCCATACGAACAGGTTGCGGACGAAGAGCTAGTGCGACGAACGCAGCAATTCGGTGATAGAAGAGCTTGCGAGTATTTGTTGTATAAGTACCGGAATCTGGTGCGCGCTAAGGTAAAGTCATACTTCCTGATGGGGGCGGAGCGGGACGATCTGATTCAGATCGGCATGATCGGGCTATGGGAGGCGATCACCGATTTCCGCACGGATCGCGATACCTCCTTTGCCGGCTTTGCCAAGGTCTGTATCCAGCGCCAGATGATCTCGGCGATCAAAGCAGCCACCCGCCAGAAGCAAGCGCCGCTGAACTCCTCGATTTCCCTGGAAGCTCCCCACAACGACGATGACGACGACCGCAACCTGCTGGAGGTCCTGGTCTCAGAGACCGAGTCGGACCCCGCACACATCGTCCTGGGCGCCGAGGGCGAGCGGGTGTTGCAGCAGTCCCTGCGCGAGCAGCTCTCACCGTTCGAGTGGGAAGTGCTCACCGAGTACCGCACCGGCAAATCGTATAAGGAAATGGCCCGGGCGCTGTGCTGCAAGATCAAGTCGATTGATAACGCGCTCTCGCGCATCCGCCGCAAGCTGCCCAATCTTCAGCCCTACCTGGTCAAGAACGGGATAGTCGCCGGCGAGCGTAGGTAGCCAGGCCGCAGTGACCGGAAAACCAATTGCAACTACCCGGGGCGGGTCACCAGACCCGCCCTGTTAGTATATGCCCTGGAGGCGCTGGTCTATTCTTTGGAGGGGCTGGTCGAACGTAGTGAGGCCAGCCCAACGGGCCTCGGCCCATTTGAGCAGGCCCCGGGTAGCTTTCAGCACTATGAACTTTCAGCAGCTTATCAAAACCCTCGACGAGTACTGGATGGGCCACGGCTGCCACATCAGCCAGCCCTACGACGTGGAGATGGGCGCGGGGACCATGGCCCCGGATACCTTCCTGCGTTCGCTGGGCCCGGAGCCGTGGAATGTCGCCTACGTCCAGCCGTCCCGACGCCCCACCGATGGTCGCTACGGTGAGAACCCCTACCGGATGCAGCGCTACTTCCAGTACCAGGTCATTATGAAGCCCGCCCCGGACGAGGTCCAGGACATCTACCTGGGTAGTCTGGAAGCGCTGGGTATTGATCTGGGCCAGCACGACGTCCGCTTTGTCGAGGATGACTGGGAAGCGCCTACCCTGGCGGCCGCTGGGGTGGGCTGGGAAGTCTGGCTGGACGGGATGGAGATAACCCAGTTTACCTATTTCCAGCAGGTGGGCGGCCTGCCGTGCCGGCCCGTGGCCGTCGAGCTTACCTACGGCCCCGAGCGGCTGGCTATGTACGTGCAGGGTGTGGACGACTACCGACAGCTCGACTGGTCGGACCAGATCAAGTACGGGGAAATCCGCTACGAAGAAGAGCGCCAGTTCTCTCGCTACAACTTCGATGTGGCCAACACGGAGATGCTCTGGCAACTGTTCGATATGTACGAGGTCGAAGTCCACGCCTGCCTGGAGAACAACCTCGCGCTGGCCGCGTATGACTATGTGCTTAAGTGTTCACACGCTTTCAACCTGCTCGACTCCCGGGGCGCACTCAGCGTGACTGAGCGCGGTACGATGATCCTACGGATTCGCAAGCTGGCCTGCCGGGTGGCGGAGCAGTATCTCGCTCAGCGCGAAGAGCTGGGCTTCCCGCTGCTGGCGAGCCAGAGTAGAAGATAGTAATTGGTTGGATAAGTGAGCGTTATTTGCGGCTTTAGGGCCAGCCTTGAAAGTCTCGCGGTGCGAGACTTCCTGCGACAGGCCCCTCCGAAAATCATCTTGAACGGGCTGGCGTAGGCGGTTGGAGGGGCCGTGTCGAGCGTGGCGAGGCCGGCCCGCATGAGCCACCAAATGATGCCGCTGCAAATAACCCCAATTAGTGCCGGCAAATACTAGAGAACGGGCAAATGGCAGAGGATCTGCTCTACGAAATTGGTGTCGAAGAGATTCCGGCGGACATGGTCCTGCCGGCGCTGGAGCAGCTTGAGCAGGCGATTGCCCAGGGCCTGGAGCGTCTGCGGCTGGGCCACGGGCAGATATTCACCTACGGTACGCCGCGTCGGCTGGCTATCGTCGTTGAGGGTGTGGATGAGCGCCAGGAGGATAGAGTCGAGGAGATCAAGGGGCCTCCGGCCCAGGCAGCTTTCGACGCCGACGGTAACGCGACCCAGGCAGCTCGGGGCTTCGCGCAGTCGCGGGGAGTCGAGTTGGCCGCGCTGGAGGTGCGCAGCACCGACAAGGGCGAGTTCGTCTTCGCCCGGGTCAGTCAACCCGGCAAGGCAGCCGCTGAGGTGCTTCCCGAGTTGCTGAAGGCGGCTACCGAGGCTCTGACCTTCCGTAAGACGATGTGCTGGGCTGAACCCGACTTCCGCTTTGCCCGGCCCCTGCGCTGGTTGGTAGCGCTGTTGGGCGGGGAAGTGCTGGACCTGACAATAGGCGGTGTACGCGCTGGCCGAGTCACGCGTGGGCACCGCATGCTTGGTTCCAGCGCTATCGAGATAGCGACGCCGGATGAGTACCTGGACCTTCTGGAGGCCAACGGAGTAATCGCCGACCACCGGCGCCGCCGCGAGGCCATCGTGGCCCAGGCTACAGAGCTGGCGGCTGCCCAGGGGTACCGGCCACGGATTGACCCCGAGGTGCTGACCGAGGTCAACTTCCTGGTGGAATATCCAGTGTGTGTTATGGGCGGCTTCAGCGCTGACTACTTGAAGCTGCCGGAGGAGCTCGTGGTCACTGTCCTCCAGGGGCATCAGC
>CAYNMY010000162.1:0-4842 GCA_964398275.1 uncultured Armatimonadia bacterium
AACTCGAACAACTGGTGGGAGACCAGAGCGTTCGTCCAGGCAGCAGCGCAGGGCGAGCAGTCGCCCATTATCATTCAATTTTCGCACAACTCTAACCGGAAAATCGGCGGGGACCCCACGGGCATCTTCGTGCCCGAAGGGGTCAGGTATTGTGCCAATTCGGTAGTCAACGGTGCCAAGGCCAATGCCGCCTGGATAGCCATGGAGGCGGAAGCCTGGGACGCCGACTTTGTGGCGGTCTCTCTGGACCACTTCAAGGTGCCCAAGTTTAATGCGTCCCAAGACTATGACCGCCGGGCCACACCGGTTAACTATGAGGAGAAGATTGATGCGGCCGTGGCCTACCTGGAGAGCAAAGGGCTGGCATCAATGGTCGAGGAATTTGACGTAGCCGTCTACCTTCGCTACCTGACCAGTGTTGACTACCAGCAGTTCCGGGCCGACTTCTTGGATACCGTCTCGGTAATGCAGCCGGCCTGGGGAATGATTGACACCGAGGGTATTCCGCCAGTGCTTGACTTCATCATCACCCAGGACATCGCCACTGGCGTGTGTGTGGACCTGAACAATAATGATATGATGCTGGAGGCGGAGCTGGGGGCGACTGGTACCAGCGGCGACGAGATAGAGTACCAGCCGATGTCTGATGACGAACTGGCGGAGTTTGCGAACTTGGCCGCAGCATTTGTAGCTTACACTGGTGCCGAGGGAGTGGCCTACGACATTGGTATGAAACACGCCGCGAAGGCCGGTGAGAAGCACCCCACCGACGTGCGCAAACTGGAGGTCGTCCAGCGCACCATCATTGAGCAGACCGGCGTCTACGCTGCTTACGCTCAGCACGGCGGGACCGGTGCCGCCGATGTGCCGCGCAGTCTGGTCGGGAAAACCAACCTGAATACCTGCTTCCTGGTCGCCGGTTCCCAGGCTCGTTTCGAATACTTTGATGCGAATGCGGATAAGGTCCGTGCGGGCGACAAGAATATCTGTGGCACTGACGTCGAAACTCACGTTTATCTGCAGGGCCTCTACGAGTCGGTAGTGGGACGCTACGAGAATACGGGCAGCTACCAGATCGGGCCTGAGCTAGCAGTGCTAGGGGGGTAACACCCGCGCGTATAGCCTGTTGAATCGTGTATGTAAAGGAGAGCTTTTATCGTGACTGAAGAAGGCGTACAGATTTTGCAAGACCTGGTCTTTAAGACTGCTCCCCAGCAGTTGACAGTTCGTCTGGACGGCTGGCGCAAGGAGTTAGCTGCGGAATATCCTAAGGCCTCTGAGCAGCGCCAGCAAGAGATAGCTGAGCTGTTATGCGAGAATGCCATTGACCTGCAATCGGTGCTGGCCGACTGGCATCTGAAGGATAATGTAATCGTTGCCCCGAGCGAGCCACTCAGCGACGAAGCCCTAGCTGAGGAGGCCGCCAAGAATTATGCCCTGCTCGAACAGTGGGGGCGGCAAGACCTGGTGGACCAGGCTAAGGCTAGGGGCGACGAGTTTGCTGCCAGCAACCTGGTCCGGCTAGCGCGCATGGCCTTGCAAGGTGAGGTCAATACGTTCTGGGGCAATGACTATGCCGCGAATCTGCGTACGGCGATGCGTAAGGGCGCCTGCCTGGTCACCACCAATCCCCAGCTAGTCAACGTTGCCCGCGAGGAAGATCCCGAATATTGGACGCCAGTCCGTGACCGGTTACGCGAGGAACATCCTGAGTATGACGCCCTGGATTTGGCCTCGGCTATGACCATCCAGGTCGTGGTGGCCAATGCCAAGCTGCTGCGGCCTATCTGGGAGTTGACCGACGGCGAAATCGGCTACGTGAGCTTGCAGCTCAACCCCAAGAATTCTCAAGACACCGGGGCAATGGTCGAGCAGGCCAACTGGGTGTGGCCGCGGCTGACCGAAGCACTGGGCGGGACGCCCAACTGTGTATTCAAGGTGCCGGGAACCAAGGCCGGCATTGATGCCGCCGCTGAGCTTACCAGTAACGCGATGGGTGTAAATATTACCGTTAACTATTCTCTGCCCCAGCAGATTGCCTTCGCCGGTGTTATTGAGAAGAATAGTACCGCTCAGGTTAGCTTCCGCACGCAGATGGACGGTCGCGTGGATGATCCGGTGGGTGAAGAACTCCGGGAGCTGGGCGTGAGTGATTGGGAAGAAGTTAAGAAGTGGTGCACTACCGCCGTCCGGCAGCGTGAATATCGGATGTTGTGTATGACGCCCCAGCGGGGTGGAGTGGGCTTTACCAAGACCAAGATGTTGCCGGCCTCCGGCCGGGGGCCGTGGAATATCCTGCGCTCCATCCACCGCGAGCCAGAGGTCTCTATGTTCATCACCGTCTTCCCCGACCGCCAGGAGGAGTTTGACCGCGAGCCGCGCGAGCTGAATCCGGACGGGATGTGGACGCCGGTTCCCCCCGACATTCTGGAGAAGCTGCTGAAGAGCAAGCTATTCCGCCAGACCTACGAGCCGGATGGGATGACCGTGGATGAGTTTGACACCTACCTGCCGGTGGTCCAAACCACCAAAGGCTTCTCGGATAGCTTTGACGACTTCGTCGCCTGGGTAGCCGAGTAATCTTCAGACTGGCAGACTACAGAGGCCCCGCCGCGTGGCGGGGCCTCTTTTTTGTGGTACCCTGCAACAGAATACACTGGTGCTGGGAAGGGATACGGGCCGAGGTACAGAAACTCATCATTGGCAGGCTCAAAAGGGACGGTCTTGAAACAAATATCCACGAGAGTCTGCACTACCCATGCCCGATAGTGAGAAGACGCCAATCCAGCTACCAACCTCAGGACTACCGGTCCTGGCACCAGGGGCGGAGCTGCCGCCGGGTGTTCGCAGTGAGAGAGTACTACCATTGGTGGCGGACGGCCGGGAGGTGGAGTTGAGCCTGCATCCGAGCCTCCAAGGATTGCGCCCGTCTCTGGCTGACCTGTATCATACCGCCCAGGCACTCGCCGAGGGCTTGGCGGAGAGTCTTCCCCGCGAACTGGTGGATGGCCCAGACGCCGCCACGCCCAGCTTCTGGGAATGTTATCAGGATGAGTTTGCCCGATTCTGCCTCGCGCCCTTGCTGGTAAATTACCAAATTGCTGCCCAAGTGCTGGCTAGTGCTGGCCAGGGCGGGGCCCAGGTGATAGAAAAGCCGACCGGGAGGTGGTGGTCAGGAGGTGGTGCGGCAGAAGCGGTACTGGCAGCCCGCGGCCAGGCGAATGTGCCCGTGCACCTCGTCCCCCAGGCGTTTCACAGACGGCTGCGGAACCTGCTGCTGCCTTCTGTGGCTTCGCTACTGTCAGTGAAGAGAGCACTACAGTCATACTTGCCGGGTGATACGGGCGCTGCGGCACCGACACTGTCCGACCAACCCTGTGATATTCTATTCTTAGGCGTCGGGGCTAGCTCCGTGCCTATCGTCGCTCGGCTAGCCGCAAAGTTGGCAGACGATTATGGACTTGCCTCGGTAGTGGCTGATATGCATTTGGGCGGTTCTACGGAGGCGCTCAGGAGAAGTCAGATCCCCGTCGTTGACGCCCATCCGACCCTTTATGGGGCTGCTCAGATACGAGAGGCTGTCTGGCAATGGCCAGGATGGTGGCAGCACTTCAAGACGGCGTATTCGCCCGACGAAGGATACACCTGGATGCGGCCGGCGCTTCTGCGCCGGGTGCTGATATGCCTGGCCCGCGATGTTGGCTGGGGACAGGCGCAACTGGCAACTGCTCGCGTAATCCTGGACACTCTCCACCCGCGGGTGGTGGTCGGTTTCCACCGGTACGCCACGGTAATCGCGCCCCTGGTACTCAGCGCAAAGCGGCGCGGCCTGGCCACGATATACTGTCAGCACGGAATCCGCGGTCCCTACCACCGCACTCTGGGCAGCCTGCCGTGGGACAAGATGTTGATGTTTGGTCAGTACAGTATTGAGCTGTTTTCTGACCTGGTCGCTCCTCAGACCCAATTTGAAGTAACTGGCCATTGTCTTTATGACGACGTGTTCGCTCCGATGGTGCCGGATGTAGCCACGCAAAGGCGGCGCGAGTTCATCGGTGGTCGTAAGTACCTGGTGGTAATCCCGACCCAGACTGATGAATATCAGGTCAAAGCAGCGCAGCAGCAGTGGTGGCTGGTGGGAGTGGTTGAGGCCGCCGATGCCCTGGATGCGGCGGTGGTGCTCAAGATGCATCCGGAGGAAAGATACCCTGACATATACCAGGAGTTGGTCCGGCGGTGGCCGGACACCGTCAGGATTGTACGACATGGACAGTACAATCTATCCGAGCTGATTGCGGCCGCTGACGTGCTGGTGACACGAGATTCCACCGTCGCCTATGAGGCCAATCTGCGGGAGACACCGGCGATTACCGTTAACCTTTCCGGTCGGCGTGATCGGTTCACACTGGCTGAGGATGGCGGCGCGGCGGGAGTATATCGCTACGCGGATATACAGCCAGCTATCAAGGAGCTACTCACCAGCGAGGCCGCTCGTGCGCGCCTGACTGAGGCGCGCAGGGAATTTCTCCGGCACCATCTGGGGCCGCCAGACGGTCACGCCACCGACAGAATAACCAGGATTATTGCCCAGGCCGCCGCGCTGTAATCAGTCTTTGCTAGGCAAGTGCGGGGCATCTGACCGATCCGGGCAGAAGTAGATTATGAGCATCCGAGTGGGCTGTCAAACGTATACGTGGGAGATGTTGGGTGATTGCTGGGCGGGAAGTGTGGACGATATTCTGGATGCTATAGCCGCGGCCGGCTACCAGGGCATCGAGATTAGCAACACCGTGATTGGCGATTACGAGGTCCGGGGCACCATCGTCGTCGATGTCGCCGGTC
>CAYNMY010000162.1:4852-5575 GCA_964398275.1 uncultured Armatimonadia bacterium
ACGAGGACCGCCCTGGCGAGTGTGCCGAAGCCCTGACTGATCGGGGATTACAGCTAGCGGCCTTCGCGTACGCTCGGACGGGCTTCAGCGAGCCGAGAGAAGAACAAAGCGACCGAAGGGGCGCCCAAAAAGCTATGGCCTTCGCCCGGTGCTTTCCTGAGCCCCTGCTGGCATTGGGCGGGCCGGCGAGCCCTAATCGGAAGAACTATGAGACTGACCTCGATTGTGCCATTTGCTTTTACAAGTGGGTAGCCAGGCAAGCGCAGGAACAGGGGCTTCGGGTGGTAGTGCACCCTCATTCCCACCACGGGTCCCTGGTGGAATCCGGTGAGGAGTACGCTCGTCTGCTCGCCGCTACCGAGGATGCCGGCTTGCAGTTCAATCCTGACACTGGTCACATCGCCCGTGGAGGGCAGGATGTCTTCGCGTGCTTCCAGAGACACCGGTCGCGCATTGCCCATGTGCATTTCAAGGATGTTGATGCTCATGGCCAGTGGGCGCCGCTAGGTGAGGGCCAGCTCGACTTTCCCCGGCTAGTCGCTTTCCTCCGGGAAACCGACTGGGAAGGTTGGATCATCGCCGAGGAAGAGTCAGCCGCAGCTTGGGATGACCCCAGCCAAGCGATCCGCCACAACCGCGACTACTTGGCTTCTCTGGGGCTTTAAGCAACTTCACTAATGGCAAAGGAGCACATAGTATGTATCTTTCTTGTACTACCTGCTG
>CAYNMY010000163.1:0-5568 GCA_964398275.1 uncultured Armatimonadia bacterium
TACTTCAAAGGCACCTTGCATATTCTGGAGGCGCTGAGTGCGACTGAGCCAGATCTGGGGCGCGGTGTTCTTCGTCCTCACCAACACTTGCTCCAGGCAGGAGACCCCGATCAAATCGCCCAGCCGCCGCGAAAGCAGCACCGCCTGGTCAAATCCCCGCCAGCCTCGGCGATGGGAATGCAGGACGACCGGCACTACACCGCTCAAGTCGGCCCCGGACAGTCCTTCAGGGGCGGAGCGCTCGGCGAGCACGCGTTCGGCCAGCAGTTCCGCCAGCGGTTCAGCCAGTCGCCGGCGGCGCCTGAACTTGAAGCTGAGCACGGCCTGGCGCAAGGCTGCCGTATGCAGCCCCACGGCCCGCGCGGCGTCAAAGCGCGGCGGCTGCTTGCGACATTCCCCGCAGACTACGGCATGGCTGGCTGATTTTGGTAGGGGCTTACCGCACCGCTGGCAATAGGGCGGGGTGATAAGCTCAAACTGCTCCCGGCAGCTTGTACAGATCACCTCGCGGCCCAGGCCCGAGCAGACCTCACAGGCGGGCGGGAATACCAGCTCGAGGAGCTCCTCACCCAGTTTCTTGAGGCGACTTATGCCGCGTGTCTCACCCATTGGTTAAGGTTCGGACAACTCGAATTCAATCCAGCAGCGCAGCAGCTCTCCGACACTCCAGGCCTGGGCGATGCACCCGCGCGGATAGTGCGGCAGCTCGCCGTCGAATATCTCGGATATCGAGCCCAGTCCCGCCTGCTGGAGGTGTTCACGAAGCGGCTTGAGCAAGTCGCGCAGGTACTGCCTGGTCTCGTCGCTAAGGCCGTGGAGCTTGACGTAAGCGCTGATATACGGGCCCAGTAGCCACGGCCAGACCGTCCCCTGGTGGTAGGCGCTGTCGCGGGTATGCTGGTCGCCGGAGTATTGGCCACGGTAATCCGGATTGTCCGGCGCGAGCGTGCGCAAGCCGTACGGCGTGAGCAGCTTCTCGCCGACATGCCACAGAATCTGCGCTGCCTGGTCTTTGGACACCAGATTGTACGGCAAGGATAGTACAATCACCTGGTTGGGACGCAGGGCAGCGTCAGGCTGGCCGGCGGTGATGCAGTCGTACAGATAGCCGAGCTCGGCACTCCAGAAGGCGCGTGGGAAACTGTTGCCCACCTGGTGGGCGCGAGCTGAGAAGTCTGCGGCAGCGTCCGCCTGGCCCACGCTTTGAGCAAACTCTGCTGCAATGCGCAGGGCATTGTACCACAGGCCGTTGATCTCGACGGCCTTACCGTGCCGGGGTGTCACCGGCCCGGTGCCCGGGTCGGCATCCATCCAGGTGAGCTGAGTATGTTCGCTGCCCGCCGACAGCAGGCCGTCGTCGTCAACACGGATATCGAAGCGCGTGCCGCGGCAGTGCCAGTCAATGATCTCCGCAAGCGCTGGGTAGAGCAGGTCGGCCAGGAACTCGGTATCGCCGGTCGCCGCAATGTACCGGTGAGCAGCTATGAACATCCACAGGGCGGCGTCTACGGTATTGTAGCCAGCGCCGCTGCCGGTGTCGTCGAAAGTGTTGGGCAGCAGGCCCTGTTCCGTCGCCTCCGCGAAGGTCTGCAGTACCGACCTGGCTTCGTCGAAACGGTGGGTAGCGAGCAGAATGCCCGGGAGAGCAATCATCGCATCGCGCCCCCAGTCGGCGAACCAGGGGTAGCCGGCGATTATGCTGTGCCGCTGCTGGCCCTTGACCTGCCGGCGCACTACGAACTGATCGGCCGCACAGGAGAGCGGGCGCGCGAATTCATCCTGTTCAGGAAGGGCGGCGACCAGCCGGGCCCGCCGCTGGCGCGCCGCTTCCAGCCAGCTCTCGGGGTCGAAAGAGTCGGGCGGCTCGGTGGAGGCGCACAGGCAGACAGTCTCGCCGGGAGTGATCGTCCATCTGATTACGCCCGGGCTGTAGAGGTCCTCCGTGCAGTCCAGGCCGCGGTCGCGCTCGCGGTAATAGAGGTAGTCGTAGTACCACAGCCCATCCGGCCACAGTTGTCCCTTCGGATAGGTCATGGCCAGTTGGGATGACTCGTCATACGGCTGGATGGTGAAGCTGGTGGCGTCACGGTGTAACTGAGCGTCAAGCTGGCCGTGCGCGTGCTGGAGGTGGTGGTAGTCGCGTCCGGCAATCAGCGGGCGAACCGACAGGCGGCAGGGCGCAGCGGCGGCGGCCAGGTGGTAGGCGATTATCGTCTGATTATGGCCGTAGCGCATTGTAACGGCCTTTTCGAGAGTTACGTCGCCCAACTGGTAGGTCATTACCGGCCAGGGATCGAGGCGGAATTCGACCAGATTCAGGTAGCCCTGGGGATGAACGATGGCGCCGGCATACACGCTGGTGGCCAGGTCGAAAGTACGCGCGTTGCTCTCAAGCTGCTCTTCGACCTTGGCCAGGAGCACGCGCCGGCCCACCGGCGGGCGCGTTGCCGCCACCAGTAGTCCGTGATAGCGGCGGGTGCTGACTCCGACTATCGTCGAGGAAGCAAATCCTCCCAGTCCGTTCGTCTCCAGCCACTCCAGTTGGAGGGCCTTGTCGAGGTCACAGATGGTGTCAGTTCCGAACCGGATCATCTCCACCACGCCCTTTTTTTGCCAGTCACCGGCAACTAATCCAGCTTGCGCAGAGCTGCCACCGCCAGGAGCCCGGCGAGCGTCTTGGCGTCGGTTATCTCGCCGCGCACACAGGCGGCCACAGCTTCGGCCAGCGGCACGGCCCTGACCCGTAAGATTTCGTCGTCATCAGGGAGAGCTGACGCGGGTTGCAGGTCTTCAGCCAGAAAAATGTGAATTAGCTCCTGTGAATAGCCAGGAGCGAGGTAGATGGAAAAGAGCAGTTCCAGGCGAGCTGCTGTGTACTTGATCTCCTCGCTGAGTTCCCGCTGCATGGCTGCTGCGGGCTGCTCGCCGGCTTCGACGAGGCCGGCGGGAATCTCCAGAAGCGCCTGCCCCACGGCGTGGCGCCACTGCTCAACCAGCACGACCCGGCCATCAGGCAGCAGCGGCACCGCGGCAGCGGCGTCCACATGCTCGACTATCTCGCGGGTGGCCGCGCGGCCGTTGGACAGGCGTACGGTATCGCGCCGCAGACCCACAATGCTGCCGGTGTAGAGCTGCTCGGAGCTAATCGTCTCTTCAGCAAGTTCGGTGCCGTCAACGCTTAACGGGGTTGTTTGCTCAGGTTTGTCCATTATGTAGTCTGTATTCGTGTGGATGGGGGGAAAGTCCTTCCTGAGCGGGTCGCCGCGAGATGTGCCAATGAGCATACGCAGGGAGGTCATTGCCGCCCAGTTGCGAAGTTACGGAGAGTTTTCCAACAAACATACGACGGGAGACCGGGAGAATGCAGTTTTTCGACTGTAACGTTCGGATAGGGCCGATCTCAAGTCCGCCGCCCGTACCGCCTCCATACGAATGTGAGGAGGTCGCAGGGCAACTCACCGAGGCTGGTATCAGCGCTGCTCTGGTCTACCACAGTTGGGCGCAGGAATGGTCGGCTGCCCGGGGCAATGAGAAGCTGCTTGAGGAGATAGCGGATTATGAGCACCTTCATCCCTGCTTTGTAGCGCTGCCGGCAGCGACGGGGGAGATGCAGCCGCCCGGCGAACTGGCGGCGATGGCCAGGGAACTGCGCGGGGCAGTGCGGGTCTACCCGCAGCTTCATAACTTTGAACTTGCTGACTGGTGCTGCCAGTCGTTGTTGGGAGCGCTGGCCGATGCGGAGGTGCCGCTAATTGTCGAGAGCGCGCAGATCACCTGGCCGCAGCTTGAACGAGTGCTGGCCGAGTATTGCTCGCTGCCGGTGATTATTCTCGACGCAGGCTACCGCATAAGCCGGCGCATATTCGCGCTGTGGGAACGGCACGAGAACCTCTACCTGGAGCACAACACGTATAAGCCTTTCTGGGGCATTGAGGATGTCTGCGCGCGATTTGGCCCCCAGCGATTGATCTTCGGGACGAACTTTCCGGTGCACACGCTGGGCAGCGCCATATCTCCGCTGACATATTCTGAATTGAGCAATGAAGATAAGCAGCTCATCGCCGGCGGGAACCTGCGTCGGCTGCTGGGCTGGGAGGGCCGATAGATGAATCAGGATTCGGTGCTTGCGGAAAAATGCTGGCGGGGTGAGGCGCTGACCGACGAACTGGTGATTGACATGCACGCGCACCTGGGGCCGTGGCTGGCGTTCCCGGTGGTGGACGATGGCAGCGTGGAGTCGTTGGTGCGGCAGATGGACCTGGTTGGGATTGACTGCACCCTGGTCAGCCCGCACGTGGCCATCGGGCCGGATTGGCAGGAGGGCAACCGCCAGGCTTATCAGGCGCACAAGCAGTTCCCGGACCGCGTGCGGCCGTACTTCACCCCGAATCCGAAGTATCCGTGGGCGCAGATGGAAGTGGAGATAGACAGGTGGCGCGGAGAGGGTGTACTGGCCGGCTTCAAGCTCCACCCAGCAGTGCATGGCTACGCTACTACCGATGACCTGTGCGTGCCGATATATGAATACGCCAACGAGCACAGTATCCCCATCTTGAGCCACGAGTGGAATGGTGAGAAGGTGGACGACCAGCATCCGATGCGGGGGTTGGCCCAACGCTACCCGAATGTGGCATTCATCCACGCCCACTCGGCCAATGGTTGGGACGTAATGGAAACTCTGACGGAGGCGGCGGCCGGCCAGGAGAATATTTATCTGGACATCACTGGGTCAGTAATGTACTACGGTCTGCTGGAGGAGATGGTCAACCGCATTGGGGCCGAACACGTCCTATTCGGGACCGACATGCCCTTCCTGGATGGTCGGGCACAGGTTGGGCGCATACTGACATCGCGGCTTACCGACGACCAAAAGCGGCTGATCCTGGGCCGCAACGCCGCCCGAGTTTTCGGCTTGTTTGGCCTCTAAACAGCGGAGCTATGGGCTTATGAAGGGCTCTTGCGGCGGAAAACGGCTTCAAGCTGAAGGGGTGATGAAGACCAAAAACCTAGTTTTGCTTGCATAGAACTTGACTTTGCTGGGTATAAGACGTATAATAAATGTGGATAAAGTATTGGCCAACGCGCCTGTTTGGCCTATATGGTGTTATCCAGCAATCTCTCGCAGGGCAACAGAAGCAGCAATAATTCGCCGAACAACATACACTATGCACTGGCGATTGTGCGATGATCGCCTGGGAGGATGCTCAAATGCTGAGGTTGCGATGTGTCGTAGGTGTGATGTGCCTTCTAGTAGCACTGCCGGCCTTTGCCGGCGGACCTTTCGTACCCCCTAAGGAAGAGCCTCTCCGCGAGGAGATCCCCCTACCGGAAGAGGAATGCTACGTCCCCACTGACCATTGGGCGTATGATGCTGTCCAGCAGCTTATGGATATGGGCATCATCATTGGCTACCCCGACGGCTGTTTCCGGGGCGACCGGGCGATGACTCGCTACGAGTTCGCCATGGCGCTGAGCCGACTGCTGGATGCCATGGCCCAGTTCGCGGCGGCGGGTCCGCCAGGTCCAGCGGGGGAGATGGGGCCACCGGGGCCGCCAGGACCGGCGGGT
>CAYNMY010000164.1:0-5550 GCA_964398275.1 uncultured Armatimonadia bacterium
TGAATATGAAAAAGCCCTTATCATCAAAGCTCTTGAAAAAACCAACTGGATTAAGCCGCACACTTGACAACGCACTCCACCGAGTCAGCGACATAATATCCGTCCCCCGCCGACTTCACGGTCACCCCGACGTCCTCGAGGAGGAATATGCCCTCCTCCTGAACAACGATGCGGGGAAAGAGCATGCCGCCACTCCACATCCCGCCGCCGACGTACAGGTTCCGTTCAAACACAGCGACCTTATGGCCGTCCGCCGCCAGCAAACGCGCGGCGGTAATGCCCGACGGTCCTGCTCCTACAACCGCGACGTCCAGTCTAAGATCGGCCAGAAAATCCTCGGCGAATGAGCCTACAATAAGCCGGGTGACCTGAGTTTCATCAATCTGACGAAAAGACATCAAGAAGCAGACCTCCTGAGATGGGGTTCGACAAGCTCGGCCTAAACAGGCCTGCCAGCGTAGACAAACGACCGAAACAGTCAGCCGATGGAGAAGTGTTGCCTTGGGCAACACTTCCCTGCGCCGGCATTATCCGGATCAGGTTGTAGGGGTCAGCAGCAGAGCCTCTTTCTCGGCAGTAAGCTCCCCCAGGTTCCAACAGTTAGGATTCTAATCTATCCACAGTTGATCTGTCAACGAGGTCGCCGCTCACCTGGTTGCGCAACCGGCTTCGGGAATGTCCAGGGCAAGCGGCTCAAGCTCGATTTCGCCCCAGGCGGCCAAGGTTTCGCCGCAGATGACCACCACACCGATGATATCCCCCAGCTCGGCGGCCCAGGTCACAGCAGATTGACAGTCCTGCGCGCCACTCACCCGGTTAGCCGCTGCCGTTGCGACCGCATCGGCCAGCGCAGCATCCTCCGCCACGACGACAACAGCATCGGCCCGCCCGGCGCTCAGCGAGTGGCCGACTCTGCCCGAGGACGTGCAGACCCCCAGCTTCACGCCGCCGGCAATCACCAGCCCGATATGCCCACTGAGACTGGATTTGCCCGCCCGGATGGCCACAATCCGCGGAACTCGGGTCGCCAGAAAGATGTCGCCGCCATTCTCGACGATCACCTGCCTGCTGTGCGCCAGCAGCCGCTCGCCGACATACTCAGCAATGGCTCCGGCGACCGCCGCCATCGGCCCGGTGCCGGCATGCGCCGCCGCTCGGACCATACTAGCCACAACCGCCGGGGCGTTTGACGGGGCAGGCAGCGGGTTGAGGCTGGTGGCAAATTCCGGCTGGCGACTTATCTGCTTTTCCACCTGGGCGCGAGCCTGGCGAGTCGCCTCCCGGGCCTCCGCCACGAGGCGATTCTCGGCTTGGATATACAGATCGGTCTCCGCCGCCGAGACGCTGAAGCCCACAAGGTCGGGGCTTTCGGCAGTCTTCCGGTAAACCCGGGGTTCGTAGGTCATCGCTAAGCCAGTCAGGGGTAGATTGCGCCGGTGAGCCGATCAGTCAGCCGACGCGGCGATCTCGGCCACAACCTGGCGGAACTGCTGCTCGTTGGCAAATCCGAAGCGCTGCGTCTCCTTGCCGTTTTCGAAAACGAGCATTAGCGGGATGTAAGTAACACCAAACAGATTCATCAGTTTGGGGTTCACCTGGATGTCAGCCGCAACGAACTTCAGCCTGCCCGCGTACTCTTTCGCCAGGTCATCGAGCAGCGGCTGGAGAATGTAACACGGTATGCAATAAGTCGCCCAGAATTCCACGATGACAGGCTGTCTGGCCTGCAGAACTTCCTTCTCGAAGGTATTCTCGAAGACGGTGATCACTTCGCCCGTGTGCTCGGCTGGTGCCTCGGCAGTATCCGGCGGGGTATCTGCGGCGGGAACGGTCTCATCGCCGGGAGTCTGCGCGGATTCGGCTGGTGGCTCAGTAGTGGCTGGCCAGGGATTTACCACGGGAACGCTCTCGCTGACCGGACTTCGCTCAGACGCGGCAGGACCGGGGGGCTGATTCTGTTTCGGACCGCAACCCCAGCACAACAGAGTCAACACGATCAGCACTGCTGCCGACGAGCCGAGCATTAGCTTATGCTTCGACGGGGTTTTCACCTTAGTTTGCGTCCTCCGTCGGGCGCCGTTTGCCGAGCAGGTGATCCAACCGTTTTCTCATTTCGTCTTCCTTAATTGCGCCTGTCCACTTATCTACCTGGCGGCCCCGGCTGAAGACAAAGACAGTAGGATAGTTGTGCACTCGGAACTCCATCACCAATTCGTGGCCTGTCTCCTTCTTAACTATCAGGAACGCTATGGCGTCGCCATACTCGTCAGCCATTTCCACCATCATCACCTTGGCTCGCTTGCAGTACCCGCACTTGCGGGAAGAGAAGATGATTACTACCGGTTTGTCGGTATCAACAACCAGCTCCTCGAAGGTATCCACGGTAAGCGGGATGAATAGATCCGCCCCGATCTCCTCCGTGGCCTTCCCCTTGTCGTCATCTTCAGCCTGCTCGACGGCCTCGGAAGACTCAGTCTCGGCGGCCTGGACTTCGGCCGCAATATCGTCCTGGGGCCCCCGACAGCCTGCCAGCAGCAGTCCAGCTACAGCCAGTACCATTACAGCGAGTGCGACCAGCGCTGTGACGTTGATCGAGTGCTTCCGTAGCATCAGCAGTTTGTCCCCTACCAGTCTGCAACGACGTAACACTATACAACAAGACGGGCCGCACACGCAACCGCTCCCGGGCCAGTCTCCCCAGGATGCCGCCTGTCCCTGTAGGAAGGTAATGCGCCTCGACAGCGCGAAGTAGGCTGCCGAAAGCAGTTACCCAACACAACGCTAAATGCGCCTCAATCTGTTCCCTATGGTTGATAGCGTCATGCTCAGGGCTAGGCTGGAGGGGTGTACAAATGGGGCGGGCTTTCGGAGAGTTCACAGCGGAGAGCGTCGTCGCCTGCGCAGACAGAAACAGAGACAGTTGCGGGTTGAACAGATTACCAGACAGCGCACCGGTTCCCGGTTGGCCGGTGACAAGCCATAGGACCGTAGCAACCAGACTACAGCCGCGAAGGTGGTTTCCAGCGGGCCTGTCGTGGCGGCAGCTAGAAGTTGGATGCAGCGCGCTGTTCGTACTCCTCAAGCAGATACTGGTCCTGAGGATCAACAAGCTGGCCGCTGCGGATGCAGGCGGCGATCGCCAACACACCCAGCAGCAACCAGATGCCGGCAACGACAGCCATAAGGATCAGCACGGCGCGCCCCCTGTAAGTGGAGTGATGAGGAAGGGTCCTTGTTCTATCGGCACGGGTGCGCAAAAACTTTAGCTCCCCGCGCCCCCGACCGGCTGCGGCAGAACGTTCAGATCACTGGCAGGTGGTGAAGATGGCCCAAACCGGACAAGCCCAGGTTCCCGTGCTCGAGAAGATGGAGATAGCGGATATTATTGATGCCGCGATCCGTCTGTATCGGCACAACTTCCTGGTACTGCTGGAGATAGCAGCGATCGTCCAAGTGGTGATATTGGCCGGTTACCTGATACTGATTTGGGCAGGGCTGGGCCCCATCATGATGGCCCCAAGTGAGGAGGTCCCGTGGGCGTCGCTGCTCGGGATGATACCCGCAATCCTGGTGCTGGCTTTCGCCGGTATAATCCTGTACCCACTTAGTGAGGGGGCGCTGGCCTTCGCTGTCTCGGAGATGTACCTGGGCCGACGCATCTCGGCGCTCGACGCTTACCAGCGGATTGCTCCCCTGCTGTGGCGGCTGCTGGCGACAATGATCCTGGTGGGCCTGGCGGTCGGGCTGGGCTCGATCTTCTGCCTGGTTCCGGGTATACTGTGTTATGTCTGGTTCTGCGTGTCCACTCCGGTCGTGGCGGTGGAACGCCGAGCCGGCCCCGACGCGATGAACCGTTCCCATAACCTGGTGAGCGGGCATGGGTGGCGCGTCTTCTTCACGCTGCTGTTGCTCTACCTGATCGTGTTTGTTGCCTCGTACGCGATTACCCTCATGCCTAATCTCGTGGTGATGTTGGTGCTGAGCGAAAGCTATCCGCTGCTGGCCCAGTCGCTGGCGCAGGCCGTCAGCAGCGTCGCCCAGATACTCGTCCGGCCGGTGTTAATGATCGGCCTCGTTCTGATATACTACGATCTGCGCATAAGAAAAGAGGGCTTTGACCTGGTAATGCTGGCAGAAGCCATGGAGGCCAGCAGTCCGGGCGATGCAGGGGCCTATGAGCCCGGAGGATTCCGCCCCGCCTCCCTCGAACCGCCACCGGAGCCTGAAAAGCAAGCGCCGCTGCCACCGCGGCCCGGAGAGCCCGAGGAAGGACTTCCGCCCCCGCCCGCGTAAATAGTAGCCCGATTTGCAGATAAGACTACTCTTCAGGATTGAGACAAGCGATGTCAACTGACCCCGAGGCAGTGCTGTATACCGACGGAGCTTCACTGGGCAATCCCGGCCCGGCCGGCGCCGGCTTTGTCCTGGAAGGCCCCGACCAGGCCGTCGTCGAGCGCGCCATTGCTCTGGGCGAGACGACCGTCGGCGTGGCTGAGTACCGGGCGCTTATCGCCGGCCTCTCCGAGGCCATATCCCGGGGGATTCGCCGGGTGCACGTTTACAGCGACAGCGAGTTTATGTGCCGCCAGCTCCAGGGCGACTACAAGGTCCGCGCCAAGAACATCCGCCCGCTTTATGAGTGGGCGCGCAAGCTCATCGCCCAGTTCGATGACTTTCAGATCGAGCACATCCGACGCGAAGGCAACGAGCGCGCTGATGCGCTGGCCAAGCAGGGCGCCGAGCAAGCCAAACAAAAAATCGCTTAGCCCAGGGAGGATATTCTCCGGACGGGCGAGAAATGAAGCCAAGCCCAAATGGCAAAACCAATTGATAGAGGAGTGAATTTCGAAAATGGCTACCGACAGAATCGGTTGGGGGATCATCGGGTGCGGGGTTATAGGGCCGTGGCACGCGCAGGCGGTAGAGGCCACCGAGCAGGCTGAGCTGATTCAGGTCTGCGACATTGTCCCTGAAAGAGCGAAGAAGCTGGCCGAGGACAATGGTTGTTCCTACGTAACCAGCATTGATGAGCTGCTGGCCAACGACGACATCCAGGCGGTCTCCATCTGCACGCCCAGCGGGATGCACTCAGGGCAGGCTGTCGCTGCTGCCCAGGCGGGCAAGCACATTCTGTGCGAGAAGCCTCTGGACGTCACCCTGACGGCCATAGACGCCATGATTGATGCTGCTGCGGACAACAACGTCAAGCTGGCGGGCGTCTTTCAGCGCCGCACCTACGCCACCTCCAAGAAGGTCCGCGACGCTATCCGCAACGGCAAGCTGGGTAAGCTGATACTGGGCGACAGCTACCAGAAGGGCTTCCGCAGCCACGAGTACTATGCCAGTGGCGACTGGCGGGCGACGTGGGCACTGGACGGCGGCGGCTGCATGATGAACCAGGGCGTGCACGCCATTGACCTGATTATCTGGCTGATGGGCGACGTGGCCCGCGTCAGCGCCTACTGCCGGCGCCTGGCGCGTAACATCGAGGTGGAGGACACTGTGGTGGCCAATGTCGAGTAGGTCAACGGCGCTCTGGGTACCTGGATG
>CAYNMY010000165.1:0-5545 GCA_964398275.1 uncultured Armatimonadia bacterium
ACTACGAGAGCAGACCGAGCCTATAACAGGGCAGTTACAGCTCAGTCTTTGAGCACATAATAATATCGTTAATGCTCAAAAGGGCGGAGAGTGAGTACATAAGCCGAGTTTTGTGCCTGCCGTAGGCAGGTGGCGGTCATTTATCTGGGAGGGCTGTTGCCAGCCCCCACTAGCGGCCTACCCGAGAGCTGGGAATGGGCCATTCCTCCCCGAGAATAATACAACCCCGAGGGCGCTCTCCTATTGGGCCTTGCTCCGAGTGGGGTTTAGCCAGCCGCCGGGTCGCCCCGACGCTGGTGAGCTCTTACCTCACCATTTCACCCTTGCCTGTGCCCGGACGGGCCATCGGCGGTGTAGTTTCTGTGCCACTTTCCGCGGGTCACCCCGCCTGGCCTTTCGCCAGCGCCCTGCCCTGTGGAGCTCGGACTTTCCTCACCGGCCATCAAGCCGGCGCGACCGCCCGACCCACTCTCCAATAACATTATACCCGATGGGCGAATTAGTGTAAATGGCCGAGCGCACCGTGGCCTTGCGTCGCCTGGTGCAGCAAGCGGCCGACTAACTGGGCTCGCGTTTGGAGCAGCCGAATCTGGCCGAAGCTCTAAGCAACATACTGGTTGGCGAGCCTTGCGAAGCAAGCAATTTGATAGAGCACATAATCTTTGCCATACTGAGGTCGGGTCTAATAACTTATCCAGGAAGTGAGGGCCTCATAATGCCCCAGCGCCCCAATTTCTTAATTATGGTATCTGACCAGCACAGTGCCCACGTGATGGGGTGCGCCGGTAGATGAATGGGACGAGTTTTGCCCGGAGTGTTTCGCTGAGCTGCCCGGTGACGATGATGAGTCAGAAGCCTCGGATGATTCCGAGAAGGAGCCTTTCTTCGACGACCCTCTAATGCTGGGCGTAGCCGCCGTGATCTTCTGGGAGGAATTCTACTGAGACTGGGGAATACTATCATCTATGCGTCATAGGCAGGAAGTACTAAACGTGAAGCTGGCCGACCTCTTGTGCGACGAAGGCCTGGTGGCGGACCCCGAGACCATTGTCAGCGCAGCCTCCCATCGTCAGATGCCGGATGTCCTGGTGGACTTCCGCGGTCTTCGCATGGCCATTGAGGGCGACTTTGCGGACAAGCCCAACGTCGAAGATACGGTTCTCCACCAAGCTTCTCATCGTGTAGAGACTAGTGTCGCCCACATTGGCATTGCCGTTATCTATCCCGAGAGTCTGCGTTCTGTTTCATTTGCTGACTGGGCCGTATTCATCATCGGTTACTCACCGAGGCAAAGCACCTCGGTGCCTATTACACTTCCATCCCTGCTGCCACACTTTTGCTCAAATTAGCTCTACGGGCGGACCGTTGGCCAACTCGATCGTGGGCTGATCTCGAAGACCTCTCACGTTATAGAGTCGCCGATCTCGCCTGCGGAACCGGCACCCTCCTGATGTCTGCAGCAGATGCCATCCACGACAACTATGTCCACGCCTGTGCTACGGTTGGCACTGAACCCGACCTAGATCGCCTCCACGAGGTCCTTCTCGACGACGTTATCCACGGATATGACGTGATCCCCTCCGCAGTGCATCTAACTGCCTCGACTCTCGCACTCAGAAACCCCGAGGTCATGGTGGAGAATGTCCAACTGTATAGCCTGCCCCTGGGCGGAGACGATCTCCGTCTCGGCAGCATTGAGTTCATAGCAACCGACGAGATCGAGGCGAACGGGGCCATGGTCGTGGCTGCCGATCGGCATTCCGCAACGGGCCAGAGCGTGGCATTCGCCAAGTATGTTCGGGAGATCGGTGCCGACGTGCTGATGGTCCTGCCGCCAGATTGGGCCGCCTCATGCACGCCGCGGAGCTTTGTCGAGCATTACGCTGCCGTGGCTGAGCAGATTCCCGTCATGGTCGTCACGGGTGTATTCATTCCCCGGGGAATGAGCTTCGGGCTTGAAACGCTGTAAGTACTTGCTGAGGAAGTGCCGGAAGTGGTGGCGGTCAAGGACGACTTTGGCGGCGAATTCGCGCGGAGGCTGACCATGCAATTCCACGAACACTGGGCAATATGGGCCGGCGGTACGAAGCAAGGCCACTTAGACATGCTGCCCTACGGGTGCGACGGCTATCTATCCACGTATATCATGTTCTGTCCCCGCATCGCCCACGACTATTGGCAGGCGGTCCAGGAAATGGACTTGAAGCGTGCCGCCGAGATCATCCAGCGATACGACTGGCCGTTATTCGATTTTGTCGGATCTCTAACCGGAGGCTTTGATGCCGGGATCCACGGGACGCTAGAGCTCTTCGGCGTCGCCCCCCGGTGGCGGCGCAAGCCATACGTCAGCTTGAGTGACGAGGAGATGGAGCGCCTGGCCGATTTCTTCAAGGGTTTGGACCTGTTGTAGCGAATAGGAACGATGATCCCAGGAGGCAACTGCAGCGATGACTATTGAGATACCGACACTGGAGCCAAACCCGGTGTGGTCAGCCACGCCTACACCGTTTACCGAAGATATGGAAATTGACCGCCAGTCTGTGCGGCGGCTGGTTACTCACCATGTTGGACTGGGCGTTACCGGGCTACTTGTGGCCGGAACCACCGGGGAAGGCCCCTGGATGACCAACCGCTTGCGCCGCGACCTGGTGCGGGCGGTCGCCGACTACGCTGAAAACAGATTGGTTGTGGCCGTTCAGGTTACGGACAACTCGGCGGCCCGCATCCTGGATAATATCGAGATAGCCAAGCAGGACGGCGCCGATATTGCCGTCATCAGTGCGCCCTTTTTCACTTTGCCCGCCACGGCGGACCGGCTGCTCGATCTCTATGCGACGGTGATTCGCAACAGCCCTCTGCCCGTGGGTATCTACGACCTGGGCAGGAACGCCTCCACGTTCGTCCCCAGCGAAGTGATCGCAGCCGTGTGCAGGGAGGAGAAGGTCATTCTGCTCAAGGACAGCTCCAACGACCCCAGCCGTCGAGACCTTGCCCTGTCCGTGCGCCGGGAGCGTCCTGACCTGCGCCTGCTCAACGGGTACGAGTTTGACTGCGTCGGATATCTCCAAGCGGGCTACGACGGCTTGCTGCTCGGCGGCGGCATATTCAACGGCTATATTGCTCGGCAGCTTATGCGAGCTGTTTTTGCCGGTGAGATCGAGCGGGCCAATAAACTCCAGGAGCGCATGAACACCATGATGTGGGATACCTATGGCGGCAAGGAGCTGGCCTGCTGGCTTAGGGGCGAGAAATATCTGATGGTGAAGATGGGCGTATTCAATACCGATAACCTGTTCCTTGATTATTCACTGACCGCAGAGTGCCAACGCAACATTGACCGTTTGATAGAAGAAAACCAAGATGTCCTGTTCCCACAGGAGGCGGCTGGCGATGTCTAAGGAGGCAATGAGGCGTCGGGCTACTGACAATCCATACCTGCACAAGGACTTCCACGGAGCTTTGAGTGCTGGAATCGAGTACTTGGATCAGCACTTCGGTGAACAGGCCGTCGGGCAGTACCTGCGCCAGTTCGTCAATACCTTCTACGCTCCGCTCAAGCAGGAGATTCGCAGGCGAGGCAT
The DNA here is from genome assembly GCA_964398275.1 of uncultured Armatimonadia bacterium. GTDB lineage: Bacteria > Armatimonadota > Zipacnadia > Zipacnadales > Zipacnadaceae > JALGTD01. Next base: position 3,582 of record CAYNMY010000165.1, read on the forward strand.
TACGGCTCTCCAGGAGCATCTCGAAAAGGTCTACAAGATTGAGAACGGCGAGGTTGCAATAACTCTGAGTGACGATGAGCTTATCATCAAAGTCGCAGCCTGCCCGGCAGTGACCCACATGCGCGAGCACGGCTACCACGTGGCTCGACTATGGTCAGAGACTACACGTGCAGTCAACGAGGCGCTATGCGAAGGCACCTGTTTCGTGGCAGAACTGATAGAATACGACCACGCCACGGGACGCAGCGTACAACGTTTCTACCGGAGGTCAAGATGATCCCCTGCACCGATTTCATTCCGGCTTACAGCGAGTTATTCAAGTTCCTGGAGCGAATCGGCGGGCGGGAAGCGGTTGTGGATTTTTGGGAATATCTGTCTGACAATTTCTTGGAGAATCTGCGCCAGTTGGTAGAAGAGCATGGTCTGCGCGGGTGCTGGCTATACTGAAGCCACACGCTCAACGAAGAGGCTGCCGGCTTTACCATGGAACTGGACGAAGACGCCGGCGAGTTCCGGATAATAATGCACAAGTGCCCCTCGAAAAGCCGCCTGCTCGAATGCTCGCACATTGAGCCCTATCACGACTACTGTGGACACTGTGATGTGCTCTATCGGCGAGTGCTGGAGCCGCTGGGGTACGAGTACAGCGTAGATCTATCGGAATGCGACCAGGCCCGCTGCTCGGTGGTTATCCGTAACAGCACAACAGCCGGTCAGCACTCGCCTCATGTCCTCGTCCACTTAAACAGGAGACCTCAGGCAACACGGCGGCCTCCGCGATAATAACGTTTCCCCTGCGGCCCCTCGGCCTCGGCAAAAGCGGTCTACCTCCACGTTGGCGAAGGCGAACTGCGAGACGCGGTTAGTGCGCATCCTCTGGTTGCGGGACAGTAGGGCCACCGGGCGAGGGGCTGGCAGCGAGGGGTTGGCAATCAGTGTGGAACCTAGTGGTGTCGGGGCTAGGACTGCTCTCGAAGCAGCCCAGGTACGCCCTGGCCTTGCATTCCCCTGTGTCGCGTGAATACAGTGAAGGCGAACCGACTACTGGTGATGATAGATCCACAACTGGATGAAGAGGGTGGCGTCTTCGATATCAATAACGCCATCGGGCTGACAGACGATGTCGGGCACCTGACCGGTATAGGGAGCAATGTCACAACTGGCGTCAACCTGCGGCGGGTCCTGGTGGGCTCCTATCCACGCAGTGATGAACTTGATAGCATCGTCAATGTCCACTCCGCCGTCGCCGTCGAAATCGCCAACTATTGCCCCCGCGAAATCAATACCCGTCGCATCGCCTGCCGTCTCGTTAACCGTCACCTGCTCGCTGGGTTCGGTGAACGTGTAGCCTGCCCGGCCGGGGGTGACCGTGTAAGTGCCTGATTCCAGCCCCGTTATCGCGTAGGTGCCATCGGCCCCCGTGGTACCGGAGTGCCCGTCGGCAGTGACTTCCACGTCGGCCAAGCCCTGGTCGGCGGTGTCGGTGACGGTGCCGGAGATGGAGTAGGCCCTGGTCACTGTCACCTCACAAGTACCGGCGCTAAGCACACCAATGACCCCGAGCTGGTTATCCAACAGGCTCACTTTGTCCAGGCTCACCTCGTCGCTGCCCATGGTGCCGGCGATGGTAAATGTTATCGCGCATATATCAAAAGGCGCAGTGGCCGCAGGGGCAACCAGGCCAGTGATGTCTATCCGGCCGGGCTGGGTAGAGACCGCGAAGAACATCGCGCCCATGTCGCCGCCCTTGGTTACCGCAATGAGATTACCTCCCACCGTGGCATCGTCGAAATCCAGTATATTGGGTACGAGCACCGTAAAGGTAGCCTGACCGCCGGCGAGGCCCGGGGCATCAGTGATCGCCACCGATACGTCAAACGGGTCACTGTCAGTAGTGAGCTTGGCTACGCTGTCGGGCTGGAAAAAGATGCGGCAGGTGTTGTGCCTGCCGACGAAGTCAACGT
>CAYNMY010000166.1:0-5540 GCA_964398275.1 uncultured Armatimonadia bacterium
AGCATAGTCGAGAGTCGTTCCCTCTGGCGCCTGCACCTGCGTTTCGTGGCTATGAACCGCACCATCAGCGAAGGCCTTTAGAGCAATGCAAGGAGAGGGCTCACAGGGTTTGTCCCGGCCATGATAGACTTCGTAGCACTTTCTGCCGATGATGTCGTCACCGAAGATTGATCTGGCAACGTCGTTGGCCCACAGGATATTAAGGTCCTTATCCATCATACTCATACGCTCGGGTAGGGAGCTGAGCATCCCTCGCAGCTTTCCCTCTGAGTCCCGCAGCGCCTCTTCGGCGTGCTTCTGCTGGGTAATATCCCAGAAGATGCCCAATACGCCCACAACCTGGCCGTCTTCGTCTGTGACGGGCGTTTTAACCGTATGGACAACTACCTCTTGCCCATCCTGCACATAGGCCTCCTCGATCTCTTCTGTCTGTCCCGACTGCATAACCCTTACGTCATCTGCGCGGTACTTGTCTGCCAACTCCTTTGATTCGAAGAAGTCATAGTCGGTGTGCCCCACGATTTCATCTGGTGAAAGGCCCAAGTCTCGAGCGTAATGTTGATTACAGGACACATAGACTGAATTCTTATCCTTGAGGAATACCTTTTGAGTAAGACTATCAACCAGCGTTCTGTACTTGGCCTCGCTCTCGCGGAGGGCTTCTTCAGCCTGCTTCTGCTCGGTGATGTCAACGAAGCGGCCCTGGAGGACCTGACGTCGAGCAATGTCGGTGAGAGCAGCGCTGATATAAACGGGAACGGTGCTGCCGTCCTTGCGGATTACTTCGGCCTCGAAGTCAGCAGCGGTGCCCTGCTCTACGTGGCGCGCGAACATCTGCTTGTATTCTTCGACCTTCTCCGGTGGGTGTAGTTGGGCCTGGTGCATCTCCAGGAGCTCAGGGTGGGTATGCCCGGTAAGAGCCTCAGCGGCTTCGTTGGTGTCCAGCAACATGCCGGTCTGGGGGTCAGCCAGAAAGATAGCATCAACGGCGGTGTCGAAGAGGGTGCGGAAGCGTTGTTCGCTCTCGTGCAGCTCCTCTTCGGCCTGCTTGCGGGCGGTGATGTCGCGGATGACGCCGATGGACTGCTGCACATTGCCGGCGGCATCATTGACGACGCTCATCGAGATGTCCACATCCATAAGCTCGCCATTGGCCCGGATCATTCTCGTTTCAAAGTGGAGCTGCCTGCCCCGTTGGCGAACTCCAAGCTGGCGCAGCTTCTCCCATTCTTCGGGGGGATACAGCTCCTGCACCGGCTTCATGTAGAGGCTATCTGCATCTGCGCCCAACAGTTCCTCAGCAAGGCGGTTCCAGGAGACGATGCGTTCCTGGGCGTCAGCGACAGTGATGCCGACGGCAGAATTCTCAAAGATGGCCCGGTACTTCTCTTCGGCGCGCGTGGTCTTCTCGAGCAGCGCCCGCCAGCGCCCGTGCTCGCGCACCAGACCCCAAACAAACAGCCCCAGGCCCACTACATGCACGCCACTGTGCATGTAGGGGAGGCCCAGGGATAAATACGACCGAGGGATAACAAGGCCGGCGAAGCAGTCGCAGTAACATAGCAGAATGCCGAGCAGAGCCAATCGGGAGTCGGATTGGAAACTCCAGTAAGCGATAAATGTAGCCAAAAAGAACAGTTCGCTTAGGCTCAGGAGCACCGTGAAGACAGCCGCCTGGCTATCTACCGTGTAGACGAAAGTGCGGAAGATGGCCGCCGTCACGGAAAGCACCAGGAAAATCAGTAAGCACCTACGCCAACTCATGCCGCCTTAAGGCTCCTTCCTTCAACAATGTCAATGAGGGCCGCCGCCTGTTCCGGGGCGAATTGAGTTCCGGCACCGGCGTGCAACTCGTGCAGGGCCGCGGCGGCAGTGAGCGCCGGGCGATAGGGACGGTCGGTGCACATCGCGTCGTAAGCATCCACAACATTCAAGATCCGGGCTTCCAGGCGGATTTCGTCGCCGGCCAGTCCCCGCGGGTATCCCTGGCCGTCCCAGCGCTCGTGGTGCTGATGGATGATCTCGGCCACTTCGGGCAGCCCGGGGACAGCGCCTTCCCACAGCTCGCGACCAAGCAGCGGGTGCATGTAGATCACCTGCCACTCGAAAGGGTCCAGGACACCGGGCTTGTTGAGGATACTGCTGACAATTCCGATCTTGCCAATGTCGTGGAACGCCGCAGCAGTGAGCAGGCAGCGCAGTTGGTTGCGACTGAACCCGAGCGCCTCGCCCAGATACCCGGCGTAGTCGCGCACGCGGTGGCAGTGGCCGACGGTGTAACCGTCCTTGCTCTCCACAACGCTGTTCAACAGTTGCAGGCTCCACAAACGGGAGGGCGGCAGGCCGCCGAAGCTAGCTCCAGCGGACTCACCCGCCCAGGAATCTGGATGGTCAGCCAATCCCGACCAACCAGCCACTGGCGTCACCGCACTCAACTCCCTTGCAACGATCCTGACAGACAAAGGCAACTCGTCCCTAGTGATATTGGCCCCGGCTCCACCCGACTTGAGCGCCGGGCAGGGCGCAGGGAGGTAGGTAGCAACCAGGCGAGGAACGTACCGACTGGGTAGGACGGGCCTCTGGCCCGTCACTGGTTGTTGACAGGCGAGACGCCTGTCCTACTGGAGGCGTGTTCTGTACGTTCGAGCTGGAGAAACTCCAGGGAGGGAACTACTAATGGCAACGGCACGACTGGGCATAGTCGGCCTGGGGACTTTCGGCATCAATCACCTGCGCTGTGTCCGGCAGCTAGGCTATACCGGGACGGCCCAATTGGTGGCCGGCTGCGATATAAACGAGGAGCTGCTCAACCAGCGGCGCACGGAGTTCGAGTTCACACCGTATGCCGATTTTCGGGAAATGCTGGACAAAGAAGAGCTGGACGGCGTGACGGTGGTCACGCCCGATCACCTGCACAAAGAGATCGTGCTGGCCGCGGCGGCGGCGGGCGTCAACGTGCTCTGCGAGAAGCCGCTGGATGTGACCGCCAAGGGTTGTGTGGAGATGACCGAGGCTTGCCAGAGGGGGGGCGTGCTGCTGCACGTTGATTTTCATAAGCGCTACGACGAATACCACCAGCGGATGCGCCAGAAGATCGCCGCCGGTGACCTGGGCAAGATCGAGTACGGCTACGTGCATATGGAGGACCGCATCGAGGTACCGCGCGACTGGTTTCCGGGCTGGGTGAAGAACAGCTCGCCGGCGTGGTTCGTGGGCATCCACTTCTACGACCTGACCCGCTGGTTGATCGGAGCCAATGGCGAGGCGGTCTGGGCGACGGGTCGGCAGGATAAGCTGGCCGAGCTGGGCATCGGGACCTGGGATTCAATCTCGGCCAAGGTCGTCTTCGACAACGGCGCGACCGTCGCGTTCGATACCGCCTGGATCCTGCCTGACGGCTTCCCCGCGGTCGTCAACCAGGGCATCCGGCTGGTCGGCACCGAGGGGCTGCTGGAATGCGACTCCCAGGACCGGGGCACGCTGACGGTGTGCACGGGCGATCAGCCGATGAACCAGACCCACAATATGAGCTACCTGCGCATGCGCCGGGATGCCAAGGAGCGGGAGGTGTGGGAGGGCTACGGGATGAGCAGCATCACCCACTTCGTCACCAACGTCAACTTGCTGCTGGAGGGCGCCACGCTCCAGGACCTGGGCGACTACCCCGATGGCAACGACGGCCTGGAAGCGACCAAGATCGCCGCCGCCGTGCATGAAAGCCTGGAGACGGGCGAGATTGTGCAGATATAGGGGAGGTCAGTGGATAGTGGGTAGTGGATAGTGGATAGTGAACGGCGAGACGGAACGGACACGGGATACAGGAGTCAGGAATGAAAATACAGGAGAACCGCAAACGATAGCTACATCCTACCTGGTGGGAGCGACATCTCGTCCGCCGTAGCTTTCCTGTCCGCCGTAGCTTTAGCGAAGGCGGAAGCGAAGGAAGATCCTGTCGCGACTGATATGCAACCCAAGACGGTAGGAGCGGCATTCCTGCCGCGATTGTTGTCGGGGCAAGGGTGCCCCCTCCCACCCTTCATCAGACGATGGCGGGCAGGCTGAGCAGCGTGGGAACGAGAATATGACCGAGTTGAGCGATGACAGGCTGGTGATGGTGACCGGGGCGGCGGGGATGCTGGGGTCGGCGCTGATGGAGCTGGCACCGGCGTCGGTGCGCGCGGTCGGCGTGGATATAGGCGATGGTGACCTGAGTACCCCGGAAGGTATCCGCAGCGCGCTGGGGCCCTACATCCCTGAGGTAGTTATTCACTGCGCCGGGTATACGGACGTTGAGCGCGCTACGCGCGAGCCGCAGCTCGCCCACCGGCACAACGTCGTAGCGACCAAGAACGTGGCCCGTTTCTGCGCGGAGGTGAGCGCGCGGTTGATCTACATCAGCAGCGACTACGTCTTCGATGGCACGAAGGGGGAACCGTATACCGAGGAGGATGCGCCTAACCCGGTAAATCTGTACGGCGAATCGAAGCTGGCCGGAGAACGCGCGGCGCAGGAGGTCCTAGCAAGTACGGCAGACTGCCTGATTGTGCGGACGCAGTGGATGTTCGGGCTGGTGGGCCGCAGCTTCGTAGACACTATCGTTCGCCGGGCGCGGGAAGGGGGCCAACTCCGGGTGGTTATTGACGAGGTCGCTTCACCGACTTACAGCCAGGACCTGGCCGGCGCGCTGTGGCAGATCGTTGCCCGGCCAGTAAGCGGGATCGTGCACATCACCAACAGCGGCTACTGCTCGCGGGTCGAGCTGGCGCGGATGGCGCTGGGTGCGGCCGGTTTGACGGATGTGCCGATCACTGAGATCACCCGCGCGGACTGGGACAGCCCCACCCCGCGCCCGGCGTTCTCGGTGCTTGACAATCAGCGCTGGCGGCAGTTAGGATTTACTCCACTGCGGCCGTGGGAGGAAGCAGTAACTGAGTACGTGCAGACTTACCTCATAGACGAATAGCGACGGCGCGAGTATTGCAGTAGCTTGCCTTGACGTCATCCTCGTGTTGCCCCAGACTCTGTAGCGGAGCAGCCACTTGGAATTGATACCATCGGGAGGAACGAGAGCAGATGGATTACGATATCGCTGACGTGGCGTTGAGAGAAGCCGGCCAGTGCCGGATCGAGTGGGCGGAGCGGCAGATGCAGGTGCTCCAGTCAATTCGCACGCAGTTCGGGGAGCAACAGCCGCTAGTCGGCGAGCGGATCGGCTGCTGCCTGCACGTGACCTCCGAGACAGCCAATCTGATGCGGACGCTGAAGGCCGGCGGCGCGGAGGTGGCCCTGTGCGCCAGTAATCCGCTGAGCACGCAGGATCAGGTGGCCGCCAGCCTGGTGGCCGATTACGAGATACCGGTTTTCGCCCGGCATGGCGAGGACCGCGATACTTACTACCACCATATCAATGCAGTGCTGGACATCAAGCCAACCATCACCGTTGACGATGGTGCCGACCTGATATCCACGCTGCATTCGGAGCGCCAGGAGCAGATTACAGGCATTAAGGCGGGGATGGAAGAGACCACCACCGGCGTAAT
>CAYNMY010000167.1:0-5536 GCA_964398275.1 uncultured Armatimonadia bacterium
ATCGCTCCAGCGCCTGGCGTTCTTCGGGGGCGAGTGTTTCCAGAGTGTAGTCGCCGCCCTTGACGTAGACATCCGGCTGGACAGCCTCGATTACGTCAGTGACGCGCAGTGTGTCAAAGATGACGATGTAGTCCACCGGCTCCAGTGCGGCCAGCACGGTGGCGCGCTCAGTCTGGCTGAAGACGGGGCGGTCGGGACCTTTGAGCCGGCGGGCCGATCCATCGCTGTTGAGCGCTACGACCAGCACGTCCCCCTCCTGCCGGGCCTGCTGGAGGTGCAGGATATGGCCGGGGTGGATGATGTCAAAGCAGCCGAGGGTGAAGACTACCCGCTGGCCTGCGCCGCGCAGGTCGGCGACGATGCTGCGCAGTTGCTCCAGATCAACTAGCTTGCGCGGGTTGTTCACTCGGCTAACCTCAACAGACCGGCCTGCGCATGAGCTACTCGTGCGTGATCGGTGAGACCACCAGCCGGCGATCTCGTTCATCGCCCTCGGAGTAAGTCTCCACATCGGGGTCATCGTGCAGCTCCATGTGCACTATGCGCCGCTCGTAACCCCCCAGGTCGTCAATGACCACCTCGCGACCGCTCTGTTTGGCCTCTTCGGCGGCCTCCCGAGCCTGCCCACGCAGGCGCTCTTCGTGGCGAGCACGGTAGTCCTCGGTATCAATGACCACGCGGCAGCCGTCCTCAATGCCCCGGTTCGCGCCGATGGCTACGATGAGCTGCAGCGCATCGAGCGTACTGCCCTCCGCACCGATGATCAGCCCCATTGCCTCGGCACCATTGATCTCCAACTCGACCTGGTCGGCACCGACATTGGCGATAACGACCTCGGCATCAATCCCCATAAGCGCCGTAATATCTTCGGTGAGCTGCTGGGCCCGCTCGGCGACGGCCCGCCGGGAATCCTCCGGCTGCTCCACAGGCGGCGCGGGCGGGAACCTGCGCTCGAGTCCCGGCTCCGGCTCCTCCCAGGCAGGCGCTGGCTCGACATCTTCGGCCTCCTCGGCCACAGGCACCGCTTCTGCAGGCACCTCTTCAGCCGCGGGCGGCTTACCGGTCGGTGCTTGCTCTTCGTCATAGGTCGCCCGAATCAGGTACTGGCCCGAGCCGATAAGGCCAAATAGCTTGCGCGGCGCTTGGAGAACCTCGATCTCGATTTCCTCCTCGGCAACGCCCAGTTGAAACGCCGCCGCTTTGCGCGCCTCTTCCAAACTAACAGCAGATACCTCTACAGATCGCATACGTGCCTCTCCTCCCTCTTCACTACGGCGAGCGTCTCGGCCTCACGCTCTGGGCCCTTGCAGAAAAGGCCGCCACACTCAGCCGCCCTTCCTGTCCTTGCCGCTCTTTGGGTCTTTCTTGCCAAGTTTCTTGCCTTGAGCAGCAGCCTTGGCTTCCTCATAGCTTGGGCCCTTAGCAGCCTGCTCGCCGTCCTTGCCCTTATCCCCGGAGACCAGTTTCGCCATCGCCCCGACTATTCCGCCGGAGCTTTGCTTCGTCTCGCCTGCCGCGGGGGCTTCTTTCTCGCGCGCGAAATGCAAAACATAGTATTGCTCGCCGAAGTAGACCAGGTTGGTCCCCAGCCAGTAAAGAATAAACGCAGCCGGGAACGACTGGAACAGGAAGAAGAACATCAGCGGCATCATGTAGGTCATCATCTGCTGCTGGCTGGCCTGTTGGGGGTCCATCGCCGCTGCCGGGTTCATCTTCTGGGTCATCTTCTGGAAAGCTATCATACTGATAGCATAACAGACCAGCAGAGGCATGTTGGGCAGCGCCAGGTTCGGGACCCACAGGAACGAGGCGCCATCGAACTGGACGACATAGTCGCGGATGCCGCGGTAAATCATAATCAAAATCGGCATCTGGATGAGCAGCGGAAGGCAGCCGCCCAGGGGGTTGACGTTGTGTTCCTTGCACAGCTTCCAGAACTCCTCCTGGAACTTCTGCTTGTTGTCCTTGTACTTTTTCTGGAGCTCTTTGATTTGCGGCTGAATCTTCTGCATGGCCCGCATCGAGTAGAGTTGCTTCTTGGTCAACGGATAGACCATCAGCCGGGTGACTACGGCGAGCAGAAGCACTCCGAAGGCCGCATTGCCACCCGCGATCTTAACAAACGCTCCCACCACGCGGTACCAGAAGCCGTCGCGCTTGAGGCTGTCGAGTGGCCCTTTGATCGTCGCGCGAACCCCTTGCTTCTGCCAACTCCCGGCATCATCCGCGCGGGTCCAGGTATAGTAGGCAGCGTCCCCGTTGGGCTGGACCGCGGCAAATTCAGTCCATGCCCGGTCGTAGAGGTTTTTGGCGCTGTTTTGATCCTGGAGTTCCGTCAGTGCCAGTTCGGCGGCGTGGATGCGGGCGAAGGCGGCGTATCTGTACTGCCCCGAGGCGCCGGCCTGGGCCCCGGCGCTGTAAGCCTCCACGGCGTCGTCGTACTCTTCGTCAAGTTCGTAGGCCCGGCCCAGGCGAATGAAACTGAGCGCTATCGCGGGAGTCAGCTTCTGCGCCCTGATGAGCGGCAGGCCCTGCTCGCCGATCTCGACGGTGCCTTCGACGCGGGCCGGGAGGCCATCGGGACCAGATTTCGGGAAGCCCTCGGCCTGCGTTCCGCCGGCCAGAGCCACATAGCAGCTCGCCCCCTCACTGCGGAACACTGCCTCATTTTCGCCCTGGACTTCGTAGATGCCCTCCACCGCTACTTGCGTGCCCTTCAACTCCACGACGTGGCCAGCCAGGTCGGCGATATTGATCGCGCGCGGCTGCTTGGCCCCACTGAGCCAATTCTTGATGCCCGCGAGGATTCCGCCCTCCGGAGCATTCTCCTGGGCGTACTCAGCCACGTCCTCGAGGTCATCAATCTGCTCATCCAGCGGCGGTTCGGCCGGGATCGTCAGCTCCGGCGGCAGGCCTTCCTGGCCCGGCAGAGGTCCAGCACAGACCGGGGTCGCCAGAACTGATGCTCCCAGTGCCAGGAGCACCAGGCATACGCTCACGTAGGTACCAGCAGCCTTCATTTATCACTCAACTCGAGGACCATTGTCTGGAATCCTCAGTGGATTCTTCGGAAATAGTATGTGCCCGGCGTGCGTCCGGCTCAGGCACCGGATCGTAGCCAGCCGACGCAAACGGATGGCAGCGCATTACCCGCCGCATCCCCAGCCACAGGCCCTTTAACAGCCCATGAACACGCACCGCCTGCGCGGCATATTCAGAACAAGTCGGCTGGTAGCGGCAGGCACCCGGCAAGACCCTCGAAACGGTCCGCTGATAAAGCTTGATGAGTCCGATTACCAGTTGCTTAAGCCACCCGCGCATGTTTTTCATCAGTCCATCGGTACCGCTTTCGGTGGCACCGGCTTCCAGCGGGTGCTCCACAGGCAGGCTGCCTGTGCCACCAGGATCGCTGTCCGCCCAGCCACTAGTCCAAAACCCCGGCCTCCACTAGATGCTCGTGAACCACCGCGGCCAGTTCGTGATAGCTGGCTGCTGCCGCGGGCAGCCGTGCGACGAACGCGACATCTCCGCCGGAGTTGATATTCGCCAACTCCCCGCGCCAGACCTCGCGCAGCCGCCGCTTGATCCGATTCCGTACCACCGCCCGCTTGTCCACCCGACGGCTTACGATGAACGCAGCCCGCGCCTGGTCGGTATCGGGGCACGGGCAAACCACAGTCATCAACAGTTCGTGGTAGTATTTCTTCCCCTGGTCGAACAGCCGGTCAAAGTCACGCTGTCGCCGCAGGGTGATTACTTTTGCCATCGCTCCTCGGCCCGGCCCTTCACTTTGCCCATTGCTAGCAACGCGACGTCAGGCCCGCATACGTCACGTGGCTGAACCAAGCTGAGCCAACGCACCTAACTACGAGCTAGGGCAGGGCGATCTGACCTACTCCCGCATCTGCGGCTGCGGGCCCTGCTCCTCCCACGGGCCAACCTCACCTTCCTCCTCCTGCACCTCCTCGGCCACAGGCGCTTCGTCCCCCGTCTCCGCCCCCAGTTCCTCGCCACTCGGCTCCGGCGGCTCAACTGCGCCGGCCTCCTCTTCGGCCTCCTCAGTCACGGGCGCTTCGTCCTCGATCTCCACCACCAGCTCCTCACCACCCCCGGCCTCGCGGCGCAGCTCTTCGATCTGCTCCTGAAGGGCTTCAATCTCCTGGCCAGCCTCGTCAATACGCAGGCAATCACTGAGCACGTCTCGGTTGCGCACCTGGCCGCGGGTGTGCAAGGAGTAGACCTTCTTGCCAATGGACCTAATCAGTTGGCTACGTTCGCGGTTCAGCCCGCGAATGCCGGCCGCCAGCTTTTGCATTGCCGCCCGCCGGCGCAGGTTTTCGGCTATTACCCCCGCCGAGTGTTTACTTCCGCATAGCAGTCGGTCGTAGATCTCTCTTGTCTGTTGCCAGAAACTACTCATCGCAGCATCCCTCCCATGCCACTTCAATACGCATACTCACAGCCACAGCGACTATACTAGTCTGCTGCGTCTCAGGACGAACCTCCCGTCCCGGGGCCTTTAGCACTCCCCTCTCTGGCGCCCTCCAGACTGGATGCCTCGGCCGCTCCCTCGACCACACGCTTCCCCCCGCAATCGGAGCGAGCCAAGGGGATAGTACTGACCCCCATCGTCCAGCCTGTTGGGGCGCGCCCCGGAGCGGAGCAATACTCACCGGCCTGCCCAATGCGCCTCGCCCATCCGCCTACTCACGCCGGCCACCTATCGGTCTTGCGCGCTACTTCCACCCATGAAACAACTGGCTGGCCGATGGCGATTCTATCCGCCGCTATTCAGGCGTCATGCTTCAACACGGGCAATCGGTTCCCTGCTCCCGTTGCACCGCTCCGGTCTATCCCCACTAAGGGGGCGGAGGAGCCGGAGGCAGTGGCGGCCCCGCCGCGGCTGGCTGTCTTTCTGCAGGCGGTTCTGGCTCCACAGCCTCGGCTGCCTCTTCTGCTTCGGCGGGTGAGACTTCTTCTTCAGCCTCAGCCGGCGCCATGGAGGGATAAGCCTCCTCGAGCTCGGCGAATACTTCGACAACCTCCCGAAGCTTGCCTACTACTTCGGCAAGTTCAGTCGAGACTCGCCGATTGGCTTGTCGCAACCTGGCCACTTGACTGGTTGCCTGGCTGGCCTCGGCTCGCAGCGCGTCAACTTCAACTAGCTGCTCTGTGTACAGCCAGGCCAGTGTCGCACAGGCCAGTACAAAAATCACGGTCGTTACTACCCAGAATCCACCTCCTTTCCGGCCAGAGGCAGCGGCCTCCAGCTCCGGGCTTATCTCTTCAGCTTCGACTTCTTGACTAGTATCCTCGGTCATGAGAACACCTCCTGATTGAGACTATTCGCCCTTACTACTTACTTCTCCTCCTCGTATTTGGTATTTGAAAAGTATTTTTTGTTTCCACACTCGCAGCATCAGACGCAGGCGCCACTTGTGGCTTGAATAGCACAAAACTACCTTTGTGGTGACCCGACAAACCCATCCCCCGCTCGATGCTGCTGCGCTCACAGTAGGAGGACAAAGGTGGATTG
>CAYNMY010000168.1:0-5527 GCA_964398275.1 uncultured Armatimonadia bacterium
ATCCACGTACGCACCGGGCAGTTGGGCAAAGAGCTCGTTGCTCCGCAGCATTATCCACATCAGGGCGCGGACCGCCGCGCAGAGGGCGGTCGTAACCGGCATCAGGGCCGACCCGGTGACCAGCGCGAGCATCCCCAGCGGCATTACCAGCATCGAGATGGGCACGGCTATAGCGTTGGCCAGATTCGCCCAGCCGGCGAAGCTGTAGAAGTTGCACGCGAGGATCGGCGTGACCATAATCCACGCGCCCAGCGTCGCCAGCAGCACAGTCACTACCAGGTGGGGGCGGTGGACGACACCCAGTAGATCGCGGTAGCTGCGCGGGCTATACAGCGCTACGCCGATCACTGCGGCAAACGTGAGCTGCGCGCCGATGTCGAAGACGGTATTGGTATCAGCGAGTACGAGCAGAAACGCGGCCAGCGCCAGGGCGTTGGGCAGATCGTAGGGCCGACCGGCCACGAGAGCGTAGATGAGAATGCCCGCCATTACCAGCGAACGGCTCACCGAAGGCCCCCGGCCGGCGAACAGGGCAAATCCGACCACCACCGGCCCGACCAGCAGGGCATGCCACGGACGCAGTGCGCGCCGCCGCCCGGCGGTGACCAGCAGGATCAGGGCGAAGATGATGAAGGTGACCTGCGCGCCGGAGACCACCAGCAGGTGGATCGTGCCGGTCCGGCGGAAGACATCCTCAGTCTCCTTGTCAATTGCCCGGACCGCGTGCATACCGTAGACCATCCCCGCCATCAGGTGCGCATAGAACTCCGAGTCCGCCCCTGGCATCGCCCTTTCCAGGTTCGCCAGCGTCTGCTCCCGGCGAAACTGCATCAAGTTCTTCAGCCGGAAGCGCCACGGTATCCCGCCCGGCAGCACCTGCAACTCAGTCACGCGCGCCTGGGCAGTTATTCCCTGGCGGGCGAGGTAGCGGCGCATATCCAACTGACCCAGGTTCATCGCCGGCGGCGGGAGCGCCAGCGCTCTGACCTCAACCCGAACCCTCTGCCCCACGCTCAGCTTCTCCTGCCAATCTGATTCAGCCAGCGAGAGCCGCCCCGTAGTCGGCCACTGATAACCCTGTGTAGTCACCGACTCGGGAGCCAGCACCAGCCGGCGCCAATATTCGTGGGAGTCTGGTACCTCGACCACACGGCCCACCAGGACAGCTTGCTGGCGAGGGGCAAATTGGGAGATGTCGTGGGGCGGGACCACGAAGTGGGCCGCGTGCAGGCTCATTCCGGCACAGAAGAAGGCCCCGATAAGCCACAGTTGGCTGTACAGACGGCCGCGAGTGACCAGGAAAGCTGCGGCGGTAACAACCAGTGGCAGCAGCAGAGCCACGCAAAACACGATGTGCAGGCGTTCGGCGGCGACTACCCCCAGCACCAGGGCGGCGGTCAGATACACCAGTGGCCGATAGCCGAGGTGCCGGAGGATCGTATCGCGCCGCAGCTCGGCAGCGCAGCGCTGATCAGCAGCTGTATTGGCGGTGTCCGAAACGCTATCCATATCCTCAAGAAGAGCCAGACAAGCAAGCTATCACAGACTTCGCTGCCCCCACGCTGCAATCCTTTGCCATGTAGCCCCCACGAAGAGTTTGTGGTACAATGCTTGCACCGAGCAAGCCATTACGGGGACGCAATTGCGTTTTCTTGCGTCCCTGGGTAACTTGAGGTACCAGATATGATGTACGGAAGTGGCCGGGGGCTTGGTGGCCGGGGACATGGACGCGGACGACACGGCGATTCGGATTCGCGCGAAACCGACGACAGCGTAGATCCGCTCAATATCACCGACCGGCGGATGATTGGTTGGTTCTACCGGCAACTCGTGCCGCACTGGGTCAAGGTACTGATCGGCAGCGTGGCCATGATCGGGGGAAGCGCCGCCGGGCTGGCTCCCCCATATATTATGGGCAAGCTCATCGTTGACCGGGTCATGCGCGATCAGCACTACGAGCGGCTGGGGTCCTATATTGCCATGCTTATCGCGGCCTACTTCTTCAGCAGCCTGCTGAACGGCGTACGCATGAACGTGATGCACATCCTCGGCCAGCGCTTTGTACTGGACCTACGCGTTGACCTCTACCGCTATCTGCAGCGACTGTCGCTCAGCTATTTCGAGAGCCGCCGCACTGGCGACATCATGTCCCGGCTTTCCAACGACGTCAATGCCGTGGAAGACATGGTGGTACATGGTACAGATACGATCGTTTCCAACATCATCACCATCGTCGGCACGGTAATTATTCTCCTGTACCTGAACTGGCGCTTGGCGCTGGCGGGGTTGTGGCCGCTGCCCGTATTCGTGGTAGCTATCATCATATTTGCCCGCTGCATTCGCCCCATATACCGCAAGATCCGCGACAACCTGGGCGACATCAACGCCGAACTCCAGGAGAGCCTCAGCGGAATTCACGTAGTCAAGGCCTTCGGTCGGGAAGACCACGAACTGGGCAAATTCCGCGAACGCAGTTACGATTATTACCACGCCAGCGTCCGCGGCATCTGGCTGTGGACAACCTTCTTTCCCTTTATTGGCTTCCTGACCTCGATGAGCAGCGTGGGGGTACTCTGGTATGGTGCGGGGCCCTCGATTGCCGGCAACTCGGTCGCCAGCGCCGGCGATATCCTGGCCTTCCTCGGTTACCTGATGCACTTCTATCAACCGGTGGGCATGCTGGTGCGCATCTACGATACCTTCAACCGCGCGCTGGCCGCGCTGGCCCGCATCTTCCAGATCTTCGACGAGGTCCCCGAGATCCAGGACGCCCCCGACGCGCTCAAGCTCGAGCACATCGAGGGCGAAGTCCTGCTCGAAGACGTTAGCTTCAAGTATCAGACCGGCGAGGTGGTGCTGAAGAATATCACCATCCACGCCCAGCCCGGCGAGACTGTAGCGCTGGTCGGGCGCAGCGGTGCGGGCAAGACCAGCGTCATCAATCTCATCCCCCGCTTCTATGATCCGCTCACCGGTCGCGTCCTGGTTGATGGCCACGACGTGCGCGAGGTCACCCAGAAGTCCTTGCGCGAGCATACCGCGCTCGTGCTCCAGGAGACCTTCCTATTCAATGGCACAGTCAACGAGAATATCGCCTACGGCCGGCTCGACGCCACCGAGGAGGAGATCATCGCGGCGGCCCGGGTGGCCAATGCTGACGAGTTCATAAGGGAACTGCCCGAGCAGTACGAGAGCGAAATCGGCGAGCGTGGCGTTAAGCTCTCGGGAGGACAGCGCCAGCGCATCGCCATCGCTCGGGCGGTGCTGGCCGACCCCCGGATACTTATCCTGGACGAGGCCACCTCACTGGTAGCCACCGAGTCCGAACAGCTCATCCAGCAGGCCCTGGAACGGCTGATGGAGGGCCGTACTGTCTTCGTCATCGCCCACCGGCTCTCCACGATTCGTAACGCCGATAACATCGTGGTCATCGAAGGTGGCGAGATCGCCGAGGAGGCCGACCACAAGACGTTAATGGCAAAGAACGGCCTGTATGCTGAGATGTACCAGCGCCAGTTCCAGATCGAAGACATGTGGGGGCCCGACCAGAACGTGCCGTACCCCCGGTAGAGGCCCGAAGACCACTCACCGGCAGCTAGTGGCAGCATAATCGCCACAGCTTCGATCGGGGAGGTGTTTTGCGAAGTTACCGCGAATGTGCATAATGTAGCCATACTCTAAGGAGGTATGTCATGAGGAAAATCGGCGTACTCGTTGTGTTGTTCGCACTTATGCTTGTGGGCGCATCCTGTTCGGTCCAGATCGGGGATACCGGCGACTCAGACGCTGACCGGACTCCCGTAGAGTCGGGCACTGTTGTTCCGTCGGGCGAGGCCGGCGAGGCCGGTCCTAAGGTAGTTGTCCTCCAGGTCGGCGACGAATACGACGAACAGAGCAGCGAGATCACCAGCCAGACTAACACGTTCTCGCCCCAGACCCCGGTGATGCACATCAGCGCCGGCATCACCGGCCTGGTCACGGCCCAGATGGTTCAATGCACGCTGCGCGCGGTTGATGTCACCGACGCCGAGGGTGCCATCATCCGCGACGTCGAAGTGGTCTCTATCGAGATCGAGGCGCCCGCCGAGGAGTCCACCATGCACTTTGAGTTCAGCGCACCGGAGGCGGGCTGGCCCGTCGGCGCGTACGCCGTCGAGATCGTGGTGGCGGATCAAGTCATAGAGGCTATTGACATCACCGTCGAGTAGGACCTACCGCGCAACAACCAACGACACACACCGGAGCCACTGCCTGCCAGGCAGCGCTTCTTGCCCGCCTGATGAAGCACTCAACGTGACCTACCCCAATGGCCAGACTAGCCGCAGCTACCGGACAGGGCTCGAGCACATCCGCCTGGAGCCGGAGGCGGAAAAGGGTGCTGTGCAATGACCAGCAAGCGGAGACACTCCTGGGACATTGCTGTGACGAGCATGTTCCTGCTGCCAGTCTTGGCCGTGTTCCTAACGGTAATCCTCGCGCCGGTCTTTCACTCGAAAGCTGCCTGGACCGCTTTCGTCGTGTTGTTCGGCTTTGGCCCCTGCCTCGTGTCGCTCGTGCTAGGCATAACGGTCTTGGCCCGACCGTACCCCGCCCGCCTGCTGGGGATCGTGGGCCTGTTGCCTCCGTTGGTCATCACGGTGGCGATGGTCTCAGCCTTGCCCCAACCGGTCTCGCGATGCAAGCCGCGGGAAACCCAGTGCCTGTCAAAGTTGAAGCGACTGGCCATGGCTCAACTCACCTACGCCAGCGATTTTGACCAGTGCCTGCCTTTGGTGGGTAGCTGGCCGAGCACCCTCCTCCCTTACTACAACAACGAACCCGACCTCCTCATTTGCCCGGCCGACTCGCGCCACGAAAAGCAAAAGAGCGGAGAGTTGCAGACAAGCTATACCATGAGCAGTCGGATGAGCGGGGTGAACATAGGGGACCTTGCTGCTCCCGGGGAGATCGCCTTGCTTTTCGACGGGACGCAACTCTTCGGCAGCCACGGGGCCGCCGCATTTCGGCACAGCGACCGCCTGAATGTGGCCTTGTGCGACGGACATGCCAAGCAGCATTCGCGGCAAGAGTTCGGCCAACTGTCCTTCCAGCCATCAACGAGCAGGCCTGCTCAGCCCTGAGCCGCATTCCCCAGCAGCGTACTGCCGATCCGCGCTGCTTTTTCGGATTGCTCTTCGAGTGACTCCGGCCACAGGATCTGGTCAAAGATCACCCGCCCCCGGCCCACCGGCAGCACCGCCAGTATAGCCGGGTCAGTCAGAATCTCCCCGCCACGCAGCCCAGTTATCACGTACTTGCTCAGGAGCGTACCCGGGCCGCTTTCGTCAAACCCGGTCCCCTTCGACCCGAATTCATTCTCTCCCCAGAAGAAATCATAGTTGCTCAGGCCGGCCAGCACCTTCGCACCCAGCTCTGACGGCGAAGCGACCTTCTCCGCCCGAACACGCCGCTCGATCTCCTCGACAGTGATCTGACATCCCAGGACCGCTTCCACCGCACCGACCGTCTCCGGCGTAAGCCCGTGCAG
>CAYNMY010000169.1:0-864 GCA_964398275.1 uncultured Armatimonadia bacterium
GGGTCACCTCGTCGCCGGTATTCTCTTCGCGCAGCTCGCCGCAATGGGCAGTGCGGTTCATGAAACTACTCGTCTCCGACATTCAGTCAAGTCCTCTCTGTGATAACGGCTAATGCGAGGAACCCGCTTTTGGTTCGCCTGAGCTTGTCGAAGGCTGAAAAAAGCCGGTTCCTCGCGCACCTCCGGCAAAAACTTCCATAACGTGGGAGGGGCACCATCCTGTGCACCGTAGCTTTAGCGCAGGTGTATGCCCCGACTTCATTTCGGTACGACGGGCGTCTCGCCTGTCGGCCTTGCCGTTGCCGTCTGTAGGGGCGAATGTCCTGAGCTTGTCGAAGGGCATCCGGCCGCCGGTTGCGGACAGGCGAGACGCCTGTCCTACTGAAGCAATCGGGATATTAGTTGAGACCGCGGAATCGTCTCCTGCTCCCCGCTGTCCATATCGCGGAGCGTGACCGTCCCTTGCTTGA
This sequence comes from uncultured Armatimonadia bacterium, assembly GCA_964398275.1. Lineage (GTDB taxonomy): Bacteria > Armatimonadota > Zipacnadia > Zipacnadales > Zipacnadaceae > JALGTD01. The sequence continues at coordinate 471 of CAYNMY010000169.1, forward strand.
CCTCATCCTCACCGATGATTACGGCATAGCGGTAGCCGTCATTGTTGGCAGTGCGCATCTGTGCTCTCATACTGCGCCGGCGATAGTCTATCTCCGAGACCTCACCCGCCGCCCGAAGATCCGCTGTTGCGCCCAATCCTGTTTGCCAGGCCTCGTCGCCCAGCGTGATGACGTAATAGCCCTCGCGGTCAGTACTATCCTCAGGTTGCATTGGCTACCTCCTGAGCGATGAGCACTCGCTCCAGGCCGATGCCCACGCCTACTGCAGGTGTCGGCGGCCCGCCACACTGTTCAATCAACTCGTCATAGCGCCCGCCGCCGCCGATCGAGTCCTGTGCGCCCAGACCGGGGGCCACGAACTCCGCCTTACTCTCATGGGCCATGTGACTGTTAA
>CAYNMY010000169.1:874-5492 GCA_964398275.1 uncultured Armatimonadia bacterium
ACGCTGTTTTCGTGTAATAGTCCAGCCCCCGCACGATGGTCGCATCCAGCGTGTAGGGAACGTCGAGGACAGCCAGCGTCTGCTGAAGCTGAGCGAAGTGCTCGGCGCAGTCCGGGCAGAGCATATCGCGCAGCACCGGTGCACTCTGCATTATTGCCTGGCACGTTTCATTCTTACAGTCCAGCAGCCGCAGCGGGTTGGTATCGTACCGACGCTGACATTCATGGCAGAGCTGGCCGAGCTGCGGCGCAATTTGGCTTTTCAGTGCTTCGACGTACTCGGGCCGACACGCCGGACAGCCCACCGAATTAAGCAGCAGCGTTACGTCTTTGAGACCCAGCCTGGCGAAAAAGCGCAGCGAGAGCTGGATGATTTCGGCGTCCACCGCCGGCTCCAGGGAACCGATCGCCTCCGCGCCACACTGGTGGTGCTGGCGATAGCGGCCGGCCTGGGGGCGGTCATAGCGGAAGACCGGCGCGATGTAGTAGAGCTTAGTGATTCGCTGGGGGTCCTGGCCCTGGAGATTGTTCTCGAGGTAGGCGCGAATGACGGGCGCAGTTCCCTCCGCCCGCAGCGTCAGGCTCCGCCCGCCACGATCTTCGAAGGTGTACATTTCCTTGCTGACGATATCGGTTTCTTCACCAACCGCCCGGACGAACAGATCCGTCTCCTCGAACATCGGCGTGCGAATCTCCTCGTAGCGGTACAGCCGACACAGCTCGCGGAAGGTTGCTTCCGCCTGCTGCCAGCGCCCCACTTCACTGGGCAGAATGTCATTCACACCACGTGGTCTGCGGTAGAGCATTGGTGAAATCCACCTCGTATAGCAAACCGCCCGCGACCTGAGCGCGGGCAGCAACTCGCCAGGGCTACCCGGGCCGCCTACTTCTTCTTTGTCTTGTCGTCTTCGTCGTCGGGCTCCACCAGCTCGCCTCCCAGCGCAGCTTCAGCCAACTCGCCGTAATACGGGTGGCGCGAGACCACGAACACCTGGAATACTCCCGCCAGCGCCAGCAGGTGCAGCCCGTTGACCAGCGGCAGTCTGGCGAACACGGCGACCAGCGCCAGGACCGACATCACCAGACCGACGACAGTGAGCAGTATTACCGCGCGATGCACTGCCCCGAAGGCCAGCTGGGCATGCGCCCCCAATTGTATGCGCGTCGGTTTGAACTCATCGCCGCCCGCGGCTCGCAAGATCCGCCGCCCCACTCGCTCGGCGTCGGTCCATCGCCCATCCAGCGAAAAACCGATGAAAAACAGGAGGGCCGATACGGCCAGGACCGCCTGGGCCCGTCGTTCCGTCACCAGTCTCTCCTGCTGCTTGACAGTGCCGGCGTCGGCATTGGCCTCCGGACTGGCCACGACCAACATCAGCACGAACATAATACCCAACGGGAACAGGCCCCAGACCACCCAAATATAGCCCAGGCGGTGCCGCAGGGCCAACCATTTTTCTTCCTGAATTGGACCGAGTTTCATTTGCAGTCAACTTCCGCAGACGTCTTGTTATCACTATTCTCAGACGCCAGGTAGTATAGCACCAGACAAACCGCAGTGTCAATTGCTGCCACCGTCTACTTCTGCTCATTCCCTCGCCCGCACCAATAGGTAAACGAAGAGTGCAGTAATGGCGACGAGGAGCATAAACGGTACAAAGATGTACGCCAATAGCGGGGCGAAGTGCTCGCTTAGAGTGTGCAGGAGAGCAATCCCCAGGCCCAGCGCCATTGATACACCGGCGGTCCACAATAGAGCCGCAATGCCTCTGCGCCCCCGAAACGGTTCGAGCAACTCCCCCAGACCCGGCAGAGCCTCGCCGCATTCGATACAATGAGAGAGACCTCTGGGATTGAGGGCAGTGCAACTGGGACAGACCCGCGTCTCCTGGGGTGATTCGCGCAGGAACTCCTGGGCGCGCTGGATGCGCCGCGCTACCTGGCCATCCTTGACACGCTTGGAGTACTGCTCGTAATACCTAATGGCCAGGCCATAGTCACGGCTCTCGAAAAACAGGTCGCCCAATCTTCTCAGCGGATACGGGTTGTCGGGGTGCTTCTCGGCAGCCCGCGAGTAGGCGGCGATGTCCATAGTCCGCATTCGCCGGCGGCCGTGAATCTCGATCAGGTGGTTGCCCACCGGATAGCCTACCGCCAGGAACAAGCAAAGCAATATGATCGGAGCGAACAGTGGCGAATCCCACGAGGCAACGGCCATGGCGAACGCCGACATATAGACAAACAGCCACACCACCAGCTCCCCCCCGCTGACCTCGCGGTCGAGCCACATCGAGATCATCCGCAGCACGCTATAGCCCGCCGCCAGAAAGATGGCCCCGAGAACCGCTACCAGCAGAATTGTCTGGCCCATGGCCAGCATTGCTCGGCCTCCGCCGTCATCATCCGTCGCTCAAACTCGCTCCTCGTTCCACCAGCCTTTGACGCAGAGCCGGTACGTCTATTTCGGTGACAGCCTGTCCCCGCTCGACGCACATTGCCGCCGCGACGCCAGCCGCTTCGCCCACGGCTGCCGCAATCGGCATTACCCTAATCGAGGAATGCGCCTCGTGGGTAGCCGATATCGGCCGTCCGGCGACCAGGAGGTTGTCAAAGCCGCGCGGGCATAGACAGCGGTAGGGAATGTCATAGCTTTCGCCCTCGGGCAACTGCTTGATCACTGTACCCGTGCCAGCGGGATCGTGAATGTCAATATCGTAGCAGCCCCGGGCGATGCCGTCGGGGAACTTACGCGCACCCAGCACATCTTCTTCAGTCATCACGTACTCGCCTATGATCCGCCGGCTCTCGCGCACGCCGATCTGCGTGCCGGTAGCTGCGAGGTAGGCCTTCTCGAACCCCGAAACCTTCTCGACCAGGAAGCGCACCATCTGCCCGACCTGCCGCCGCGCCTCCAGTTCGGCTTCGGTCAGGTCGGCAGCGCTGGTGCCATCGCGCTTGACTACACGGGTGGTGTTGAAATGAAGCTCGCCCGGCCGGGTAGTGTAGAACCACAGGACGTTCTCGCGGGGGTTGTCAATCTCACCGGCCGCCTTTGCCACATCATAGAGGGCATTTATGTCCTCGCGGGGGGGTATCCGCGCCTCGTCTACCCCAGCGATCCGGAACATCAGCGTCATCGGCTGGCCGAGGCCGTCTTCCGCGCGGCCCTGCTCGGACTCGGCACCCGCCCGCGCCGCCACGTCACCATCGCCGGTCGCATCAATGAAGACCTGAGCCTTGGCAGCTTCCCAGCCAGACTTGCTGGCCAGCAGAATCTTCTCCACGTGGCCATCATTTGCTGCCACGTCTACCACCATCGTGTGCAGGCGCAGTCGGACCCCGGCCTCCTCAGCCATTTCCTGGGCCACCAGCTTCATAATCTCGGGGTCAAAGGCGTCGCGGGCCCATTCGTCCTGCCGATGACTCCAGCCGCCCACGGCGTCGAGGCGGCTAATTATTTCCTGGAACAGGCCCTGGATGATCTGCTCGCCGCCGGTGTAGTAGGGCATAAACGGATTGACCAGGCCCGCAGTGGCCATCCCACCCAGGAAGCCATAGCGCTCGATCAGCAGCGTATCGGCGCTCTCCTGCGCCGCCGCCACCGCCGCGCACAATCCTGCCGGCCCGCCGCCGCACACGACCACTTCAGCGCTCAGCGATACCGGAACTGTTCTCAAGCACTCGCCCGACATGGCACGCTCCTTATGTGCTGCCGGAGGGGCCCGCTCTTGTCCGCCGTAGCCTCGGCGAAGGCGGGTGCCCCGACCTCTTTAGCGCACACTCGTAATAGGTCGCGACAAGAATGTCGCTCCTACGAAAAAAGGCCTTATTGAAGATGAGGTTATACCTGCCCAAGCTTCTCGCGGAGCAGTTGGTTGACGAGCTGCGGGTTGGCCTGGCCCCTGGTCTGGCCCATGATGTAGCCGACCATCGCCCCCAGCGCCTTCTCCTTGCCGCTCTTGAAGTCCTCGACCGCCTGGGGATTCTTAGCGATAGCTTCCTCGACGAGCCGGGCCAACTCGGTCTCGTCACTAATCTGCTGGAGACCTTCAGCTTTCACGACTTCCTGCGCCGACTGGCCCGTCTCGGCCATCTTTACAAAGACATCCTTGGCGATCTTCCCGCTGATCGTCTTGTTCTCGATGAGCGCCAGCAGTTCCGCAAGCTGCTCGGGAGCAACCTTCAAGTCAGCGATTTCGAGGCTCTGCTCGTTGAGATACCCCATCACGTCGCCCATCAGCCAGTTGCTCGCGGCCTTCGGGTCAGCGCCGGCTGCAACTGCCTGCTCGAAGTACACGGCGGTGTCGCGGTCAGCAGTGACGACCTCCGCGTCGTACTCGGGCAGCCCGTACTCATCAACGAGTCTATTGCGCAGTGCGCTGGGCAGCTCCGGCAGCGAGGCGCGGATGCTCTCCACCCACTCGCGCTCCGGGGCCAGCGGCGCCAGGTCCGGCTCGGGAAAGTACATATAGTCGTCAGCGCTCTCCTTGCGCCGCATCGTCGCGGTCTGGCCGAGCTGCTCGTCCCACAAGCGCGTCTCCTGGAACATCTCCTCACCGGTCTCCAGGCACCGCTACTGCCGCCGCATCTAATCCGCCCCCGCGTCGTGCCCCGCCTTA
>CAYNMY010000170.1:0-5489 GCA_964398275.1 uncultured Armatimonadia bacterium
GGGCCAATTACCGGCTGGATGAGCAGCCCGTCCACCAGGCCCAGGACCGTCATCTGGAGGTCCTCGTGCCCGGCGTGGGGCACGTTGCGGGTCTGGAAGGCGCAGATGGTCTCCCAGCCTCGCTCGGCGAATAGCGCGCGGGTCCCAGGGGGGAGCAGGTTGAGCGCGGCAAAAGGCCCGCGGTCGTCGTCAATCAGATCAATCGGCCCGGCCAGCAGGTAATCACCCCGCGTCATCATCCGCGCGACCCCGGGGTGGCTGTCGTCAGTGGTGCCGAAGACCACCTGAGCTGCGCGGTGCTTGTCCCACCTATAGATCTCTTCCAGGTACAGGAGCGCTAGCGGCCCACAGCAGTCTTCGGTGTAGATGGCCACGGTAGTGCCGAGCTCGTATGGGCCAGGCTCGGGCACGTCGCAGATTATCGGAATCGTCCACGGCACGCCGCTGCTCAGGTGGGAGGTGGTGAGGATCGCCTCGAGGTCCTCGGCGCCGACGAACCCCTCGCACGGGCTGTAGACACCGTGGGCGATATTGCGGATATCTGCCGCCCGGCTGCTGTCCACTATCAGTCGAGGCAGCGCTTCCGCTTCGGCGGCGGTCTGGCGCGCTCTGCCCGTGAGGGTGCGATCCACCAGCTTGCCGCCGTGCGGCTGGTTCATTTCAGGCTCTCTATCGTTCGAATATGCACACCACGAGTGTAGCGGGTGAGGCGGGAAGTGTCAAACACCTTCAGAGTGAGGAATACAGCAAATCGCGCAGGTCCTGTGCCTGGCGCGGAATCATCAGCCAAAAATTATGGGTGGCACCATGGAAATCACTGGTGCCACCCTCGTCTCTACTACGGCATGGGTACGGGCTACGGTATGTAAGAATCCGGACGAGATTTACTGCGGTTCGCCGTAGTAGAGCAAATCTGGTGTAGCCGGCAGCAGCGGGAGCTTGACCCGGTTAGCTGCCTTGAGATAATTGTCGGTGAAGTCATCTGGCGCCTGGCGCAGGTTGCCTGTCAGCGTCGTCGGCGCCTGGAGCCGGGCGGCCAGCAGCGTCTCATCGTAGATATAGCGGATGCTGTTCCAGTCCGTACTAGTGCCGCCGAGCGGGTATGCCCACTTCTCCTGCCACTCGCGCACCGCGGCCGGCCCCGGGTGGAAATTCTCGGTAATCGCTCCCCGAATCTCGATATCGTAGTTGTACCGCAGATACTTTTCCGACTCCCACCAAGTCTCCTCTGAGGCGAGGTGGAAATAACGACACGGGATTACGAAGAAGCAGCCGTTCTCGGCGTACATCACCGCGTTTATCTTGGCGTGGACGGCGCCCACCGGCTGACCGGTGCTGTCCAGCTCCAGAATCTTAAACTTCTTCAGCCAGTAGTTGCGGGCAGTGCCTCCGTCATTAGCCGCGGGCGCGGTGATGTCGTCCGCTGCCGGCATCTTGAACCGCACGTAGTTGGCAACGCCGGGGTAGTAACCGGCGTCCGACATGTCTATGTAGTCGGTAGTTGCGTCGAACAGCGTCCAGGGCCACCACTGGTCATTAACATCAAGCGGATTGAAGTATTGCAGCGGGCACCACAGACTGTTCATCTCCCAGAACCAGGGTTCGTCAGGAGTGAGGTTCTTACGCGTCAGCAGGAAGATATTGTCTTCGTCGACAGTTCCTGGATCGCCGTCGAAGTCATAGTATTGCCACCGCTCGTTTGCATTGGCTATTAGTGGGTTGTAAACCTCCAGATTGAAACCGGTGACATCCAGGCTGAGCGGGTTCTCTACGAAGTCGCCAACCACATAAATGTCACTGCCTACTGGCACCGCGATGTCCAGTGTAATCACGTTGCCGGCGATGGTGTATGTCCCCAAGTTTTGTGCTGTCTCGGGGCCACTGCCGGCATGTGTGACACTGATAGTGCTGCCCATCGGCAGCGGGGGGATCATGAAGCCAGTCGCGTCCTCGACGTACACTTCGGTATCGCCTGGGTTAAGCGGCCGGGTCAGGGTCGTCACGCCGGTTGTATCCAGCGTCTGGCGAACGACGAGCTGGATTGTATGATCGGTTGCGGTCGTCGCGGTGTGGCCGAAGTAGAAACTGCTCTGTGCGTAGTTCTCCGCGCCTACCTGGCTAGGCGGCATTTGCCAGTGCATACCAAGAGGGTCGTCGGGGTCATTCTGGGCAGTAACGGTGCCGTGTTTGTCGGTAAACTGCGGCACGAGCATGGTCGGGTTGACCACGACGCAGTCGCGCGCCAGCAGCGCGATGTAGGAATTGTATTCGTCGGGTACTGGACCGGTGAGCGGGTCAGTGCTGCCATCCACATCCCGGTCGTACTGATCCTGAGGCGAGAGGATCTGCCCGTCAATGTATATGGTCCCGCCGGAGACTACGGTCAGGTGGTACTGCCGAGAATTGTTATTGGGCGCGCCAGCGTTGACATTGCGGCGGGGCAGTCGGCCCTTGATGCGGATGTTGCCCTCTGCATAGATGACCGCATGGTCGCCCTGGGGATAGTCAACGTACATCGTCCGGTCAACTTTCTCCCCGATGTGACTCGGTTGATTCGGATCGCCGATTACCCACTCACCATCGCCCGCGCCGCCGTCTTTACCATCAAACGAACCGGTGTGATCGCTATCTGACCATTGCCCGCGGGTGACGCGGATGCCCGGCTCGCCGCCCACATGGTTCGGCCACCAGATCTCGTCGAGATCGAGCGCGTCGGTCTGAAGACTTGAATCCTTGTTTATCTTCCAATCCGCCCCGCTCGCATCCCCTGGGTTCAAGACCGTGTCCGCCTCGGTCGGATACAGCTCTATCTCCACCGCCGGAGCGTCGCCATAGACCTCGCCAACGCTGGTTTCGTCCTGCCAACCGCTGTCGTGGGTGGTGGGGGGTAGGTTATGAAGCCAGTCCTGGATCAATTTGTTAATATCGCACTGCCGGGCCGGATCAGTAGGATTCGTCTTATTGTCACTTCCTGGACTGAACTGTAGGTCAAAAAAGTTATCAATGTAAAGACCCGCAATCTGGTCCTCGTTCTTGTCCCACATATAGCCGAGCTGGGCAACGTTGAGTACTCTGCCGTGCCACAACGGACGGGCCGGGTCCACGCACTCGACCACTACTCCCGCGTCGCGGGTCAAGGCATCCCAGCGCATCGTCCCCGTCGCCGGGTCCTGGGCGAACAACTCCGGCGCCGTCAGCCAGAGAGCATCCTCTTTTACCCGCTTGCTATTTAGGTCTTCGAGATTAGGACTGGGGCCAGTGGGTGTAAGAACGTCGAAGGCAGCGCAGATTTCACTCCCGGTGGACTTATACAGTTCGTCAGTGACCTGGCCCCAGGCCTGGAAATAGTCATCGCGTAGGTAGCCGCCCCCCAAAGCAATGGAGTAGTCCTGGCCGATGATCGGCGCGATCGCGGCCTCGCCGACGTCGGTTATATCATCGTCGTCGTTGTTGTCGCCCTTCACCAGCAAAATCTTGTTGCTGGCGCTCTCGGGGTTGGTGCGATCGACAGCGTCATTGTTCGCGCCGATGAACTCTACGTCGGTATTAAAGCGCATCGGGCCATTCCAGGTGTAAGTCTTCACTGAGCCAGCGAACTCGGGGCTAAAGAAGTCGAGGCTATCATCCTTATCCATATCAATATACGGGTCAAACCCGAGGATCGTCGGGTAGCCGCGCTGGGTCTTGTCGCTGACGAAGAGCAGGTAGTCGGTGAGGACCACAGGCTTGTACGCCTCCAGCCTGCGGAAGACAAAGCCCTCGTCGTCAACCACCCCAATTGACTCAATCTTGATGTGCTTGCTGCGGGGGTCGGGCTCGTGCAGGTCGCCCTTCTCGTAGGGCGGATCGGGGTCGTAAGTCACCCGCAGCAAGTAGTGCCCACCCTGGATGTCGGGGCTGTCCACTGTCTCCACGTTGGCAGGCGGGGGATAGCGGGTGAAGCCGAAGCGCACAAAGTAGTCGTCGTCAGTCGCGGCCGTGCTGTCATCACCAACATTGATCAGGGCAGACCACTTGTTATCAATCTCCTGGGCGGCGTAGTAGTCGTCGTCGGTGTACTGGACACCATCGAGGCCCCAGAAGTAGCTTGACGAGGAGTCGTCCGAGAACTGGTAGGGAGGAGCCGGCGGCCGCCAGTCCAGACCCTCGGCGCTGAACTGGAGCATATAATTGGCATAGCGGATGCCCGCTTCGGCCAGGTTCATGGCTTTGACCATGTCGCTGTGCCGGGTCGAGGACCGCTGGCTATAGTTGACCACCGCGACAAACAGCGTGCCGGTCAGCAGGATAGCCATCATTATCAGTATCGCCAGCAGCAAGGCCTGACCGTGGTTGGCTGCTTCTGTTTTCACCGGTCTACCCATCGGCCTTGCCTCCGCGAAGCAGAATCAGACACGTAATGCTCTTACTCTTCATTGTGTACGGGCACGTGACCGTGCAGTTGGATGCCCTTGGTCTTCTCAACGGGGTACCAGACCTTGTTGTCTTCCTCGTACTGACGCCAGGGCAGCAGTTGCAGGCTGATGTTGTAGACCTCCCGCGTCGAGTAGCTGACATCAATGTAGTCGTTTTGCAGGTTCGCGGTGCTGAAGTTGCGCCGGGTCTTGTAAGCGACCACGATCTTGAACTCGGTCAGGTCGCCGGGGTCCCAGCCGGATGAGGGCGCACCAAATGTGCTGGGATCGTCCGGGCTGGGGGGCGGGGTGCGCACGCCGTTGCTTTCTTCCGAGTTGCCGAAGTGGATCTGAATCTTGCGGTAGTCGGGATCATCTCCGGGATTCTTCCGATAGGACGGCGCTATAGCAAACTGCCCAGCCAGGATATTATTGAGCTCCTCGGTCTGCGGGGCTGCCGGGTCTTCAAAGGCGACGCGGTCATACTCCAATAAGGCCTGGTCGGTGCCATTCTCGGCAGTGACCCAAACCCGCACGGAATCCGGGGTAATCATCTTGTCCGCAACAACGCCGGACTCTACAGCAGGCGCGATTTCATAGGTCGAATAGGCCTTGCGGAATTGCGCAGCGATAGGTGCTTGCACGCGAGCGCCGATGGCGTACCCGTGAGTAAGCCCGGTTTCCAGGGTTATGTCATTGCCGCTTACGTCGGTAATCTTTTTGTCTTCCTTGTTGGTTGGAGGGTCATCGGCGTCAGCGATTCTGATCATTTCGTTGAGAGAGAACAAGCTAGCATCGGCCACAGTTATCTGGGTTTCAGTGGAACTGGCCGCAGCCGTCAGCGTCGTTTCGCGGACCGGTTCGGTGTAGACTTCGTCATTGCCGGTGACCGTCGCGCCGGAATCATCTGTTCCGGGAGCGCTCCACACCTCGTATTCAAGTGGAAGACTCGTGAGCTTATACGTTCCCTCGCCAAAATCAATAGTCGCCGGTCCGGCGCTGCTCGCCACCGAGACCGTCCCCGTCTCCGAATCCCAGGTGATGCCGTACATATTGTGGTCTACCGTATTGTCGCTCTCATCGTGGTAGGCAACA
>CAYNMY010000171.1:0-2073 GCA_964398275.1 uncultured Armatimonadia bacterium
TTTCGTAACGGCCCGGTCTTTCTCCTGCCGTTTCCTACATCTGCGCGCGGGTCGCCCTAACGATCTCAACGAACTGGCGGGCCAGGTCGGTGATGGTGGCAAAGTCGCCGGCGGCCATCGCGTCCTTGGGCATCATGGCGCTGCCCACGCACAGCGCCGCGGCCCCGTTTTTGATGAATTCGGCGGCGGTATCGAGGTTGACGCCGCCGGTCGGCACCAACCGCACCTGCGGGAGCGGGCCGAGGATGTCCTTGAAGAAAGCGGGGCCGACACGCCCGGCGGGGAAGACCTTGATGAGGTCAGCGCCGGCGCTCCACGCGGTGATGATCTCGGTAGGCGTGAAGGTGCCGGGCACAGCGACCTTGTCGTAGCGGTGGGTCATCTCGACCATGGGGATATTCAGGACCGGGCTGACTACGAACTCAGCACCCGCCAGAATCGCGGCCCGGGCGGTCTCGGCGTCGAGCACCGAGCCTACGCCGATGCTCACGTCCTCACCGGCGAAGCGCGTGGCGGTCTCCTCGATGACTCTGAGCGCATCGGGGGTGGTCATAGTGACCTCGATGCACTCCACGCCGCCCTCGTGCAGGGCGTCGGCCACCTGCGCCAGGTGGTCGCTGCTCCTGGCCCGGATTACGGCAGTGATACCCGCGGACAGGATCTTGTCCAGTGTTTCAATTCTCGTGGCCATAGTAGCCAAGCTCCTCTCGATTGAACCGGTTTATCAGTTCGTGAACGTAGTCGTAAGTTGCGACGGCGATGTCGGGGCCGATGGTATGCGCGTGGATGACATAGCCACCCTCTTTGGCGATTGACAGGCAGCGCATCACGTGCTGGCGGACCTCCTCGCGGTCGCCGCGCGGGAGGATGATAGCGTTATCCATTCCACCCACCATGCCCAACTTGTCGCCGTACCTCTCGCGGATGTCCACCACGTCAAGTCCCGCGTTAAACTCCACGGGGTTGAGGCCCTGGAAGCCAATGTCCACGAACAGGTCGAGCAGCGGGCCGATATTTCCGTCACTGTGGAGGTAGACCTTGCGCGCGCCGGCTTGTTTGTATGCCTCAATCATATGGCTCCACGCCGGGGCCAGCAGCTCCTCGGCCATCTTCGGCGAGAACATCGGGCCTTTGACGCTGGCCATGTCGTCGAATATCCAGATGCCCGTGTCGTGCAGCTCCCAGCGGCGCAGCTCCTCAACGCCAACCCGGGCGAGATGGCGGGCCATAAACATAAACAGCTCCGCCGCGAACTGGGGATCGGCGGCCATATCCGTCAGGAGTTGGACGTCGCCGCGTATGAATGATGACCGGATGAACGGCCCGCCCGTCTTGGCGAAGATGCAGTATCGCTCCTTCAGCGCCGCCATCCGCTCGTCAAGCCGCGCATATCGGCTGGCCAGGTCCGCCGGGTCCACGTGAATTGTCTGGAGGTCGGATTTCTTCTTGAGTGGCACATCTAACGGTTTGTAGAAGGCATCGCCGGTGGTGCGCCTGATGATCTCACCCCAGCTATTACGCGTGATAGTGTGCTCGGATGTTTCTTCGAGCACCTCGCGGCGAGTGGGCATCAGGCCCTCATCGCCAACGCAGATGTCCATATCTACATCGTAGTAATCTTCAATGTTGACCTCAGGACCAAAGCCCTTCTCCCGGCGCCAGATGTCGGCGAATTCCGTCCCGACACCAAAGCTGTCGAACTTGTCGAACCGGGGCAGCCGGTCCGGCGGGGGCTTGAAATCCAGTACTGTCATTACCCGTTCTTTGCTGGTCAGGTTAGTCACCAACCCTGGTGGTATCGTTATCGGTCGGACCGCGTCGCCAGAGACCGTAGGAGCGACATTCTTGTCGCGATTGGTTGGAAATCCCACCACCCGCCGAGAGTGATGCCCCTTCACCACGGGCATCGCGACAGGAATGTCGCTCCTACCAGCGGAGGCCGGTCGGGGCAAGGAGGCCCCTCGCCCAGACCAGACGGGCGCGGCAAACAGCGCCCCGGCGAGTGGAAGGCCGGGCTGCCCTTCGACAAGCTCCCTTCGACAAGCTCAGGACAGGCAGGAAGAGTGGGCTATA
>CAYNMY010000171.1:2083-5449 GCA_964398275.1 uncultured Armatimonadia bacterium
GGTCGGGGCAAGGATGCCCCTCCTACTGCATAAGTGGCGTGCGGGTGGCCTCCGGTGTGCCCCTACCGCTGGATCTTGAAGCGCAGCTTCTCGCCGGCCGACTTCATTATCCGCTCGGTCTCCTCGCGCGTACCCCAGTGGTAGTCGCCGGGGATGGAGTGCTTGATGGCGCTGAAGGCGTCGCCGTACTTGAGCGCCTGCTCCCAGTCGCCGAACGTCAGCCAGCCGAATAGACAGCCCGCCGAGAAGGCGTCGCCGCCGCCGACCCGGTCAGCATTCTCCAGATCGTAGGTGATGTCCTCGTAGAGCTTGTCGGCGTAGATGATCGAGGTCCAGCCGCCGGTCCAGACGGTATCAATGCGCCGCAGAGTAATCGCGCAGGCAGTCAGATCGAAGCGCTCCTTGAGCTCGCGGGCGACATCCGCCGGCTCGCCCTGGTGGCCGAAGACCTCGTTGGCGTCATCTTCGGTGGTAATTAGCAGGTCCACATTCGCCATCATCGGTTCCTGCGCGGCAGCCGCCTCCTCCAGCGTCCACAGGCGCTTGCGGTAGTTGAGGTCGTAGCTGACAAACAGCCCATTCTTCTTGGCTGCGGCAAGGGCGTTCGCGGTGACCTCGGTACAGTTCGGCGATAGCGCCGGCGTGATTCCCGAGGTGTGGAAGACCTTGCTGCCCGCGAAGACCTTGTCCCAGTCAACCTCGCCGGGCTGCAGGTTAGAGATCGCCGAGTGGGCGCGGTCGTACATCACCGAGTTGGGCCGAGGCGCACTGCCCACCTCGAGGAAGTATAGCCCGACGCGCTCGCCCTCGTGCCAGACGATGTGGTCAGTGCATACGCCCTGCTCGCGGGCCTTGTTGCGCACGAGCCAGCCCAGCGGATTGCTGGGCAGCGCCGAGACCCAGGCCGTGGTCAAGCCCAGCCGCGCGCCGCCGACGGCCACGTTGAACTCGCCGCCGCCGGCGACCGCGTCAAAGCTCTCAGTCTGCTCCAGGCGTTTCTTGTCCGGCGGCGTGAGCCGAATCATCGCCTCGCCGAAAGTTACTATGTCGTACATTATCATCCCTCCTGGGAATTGTGATCATGAAAGGCGTCATATCGAGGAGTTGCTATTCGCCCAGTCCGAGGAGGAATCCTTCCTGTGCGCGCACAAACCGCCTGGATCCAGGCGCGATCTTTCAATTGGCGCGGGCGCAATGTATAATATACTCACTCTGCTTTTCCTGACAGCGGTCGTGGTGAGTGTGTATGAGTGATAACACCTTCGGAGAATCGGTAGCACGCCGGTACGACCAGTGGTACGAGACCCGCTGGGGCGCTTACGCCGACCGCCAGCAGCGGCGGCTTCTCGTACATATGTGTGAGACACAGCCGGGTGAACAGGTCCTTGATGTCGGCTGCGGGACGGGGCGGTATCTGCAGTGGCTGCGGGAGCTGGGCCTGCACGTCACCGGAGTTGACTCGTCGGCGGAGATGGTCACGGCTGCCCGTGAGCGGCTGGCACGGAGTGGGGAGGAGGCGCGGGTCTTTCTCGCCGATGGCACGCACCTGCCCTTCGCCGATGATAGCTTTGACCTGGTCACGGCGATAACCGTCCTGGAGTTCGTCGAGCAGCCGGAGAAGCTCGTCGCCGAGATGCTGCGCGTCTCCCGTAACCGCATCTTCCTGGGCGTGCTCAATCGCAACTCGCCGTACTACATTCAGCAGCGCCTGCGGCGGGGCAGGATTCTATCGAAGGCGCGCTTCTACTCCGTGGGCGAAGTCCTGACGCTTGTCCGAGAGGCCGGCAGCCGGGAGATCACCTGGCGCACCACGCTCCAGGGGCCGGCCATCGGCCCGCCCGTGCTCCACCACATCAGCCGCCTGCGTGACTACCTGCCGGGCGTGTCAAGACTGCCGTGGGGGGCGTATATTGGGGTGTGCGAGGTCTGATGTTTGTCGACAGGTAGGACAGGTAGAGCAGGGGCCGACTCGCCTGGGAGGGAAGGAATAAGCGCACTGCACTAAGAATACTCCCAGTGGTGCTCGGGAATCCTAAGGTAATTAAGCGAAATGGAGGTTGGTTATGGGCGAACTTCCGGAAGGATTGAACCCCGTACTGGAAAAAGCGAAACGGCGCTTGGAGCACAGTGAGGCGCTAAATGAGAAGCAGGTCGAGTATACGGTGGTGATGCCGATTCTGAAAGCCCTCGGTTGGGACCCGGAGAATATGGATGAGATGTGTCCTGAATACGCAGTAGAATCGCGGAGAGTAGATTGGGCTTTCCTCAACGACGGCCAGCCGTGCCTGTTCCTGGAAGAAAAGGCGCCCGATCAAAATCTGTCCTCGCACCAGGAGCAATTGCTTGACTATGCCTTTAAGCAAGGTATCCGTCTATCTGTGCTGACTAATGGGCGAGAGTGGTGGTTTTACTTGCCGCTCGAGGAAGGGCCCTGGGCAGAGCGAAAGTTTCTCACTATTGACCTCGTGAACCAGAAAACTGACGAAGTCGGTCTGTGCCTGACCCAGTTTCTGCAGAAAGAGTTTGTGTATAGTGGGCTCGCGCACAAGAACGCCAAGGAACGCTACGACGAATCGAGAGAGCGACAGCGGATCGAGAGGGAACTGCCGGGAGCGATGCGACACTTGTTTTCAGAGCCGTCGCTCCAGATCGTCGAATTCTTCCAGAACCAAACGCAAGGCGTGATCGGAGCGCTCGCCCCCGAGAATCTAGTGCGGGAGGCGCTGAAAACCGTCTTTGCTGATAGGGGTCGCGCTATTGAGGCCGAGGGCAAGCCAGCGCATCATCGAGTTGTAGCTGTAGCACAGGGGAGAAGGCGTACGGGTGTGCCGACTTCCTATGCTAGATTGGTAGGACTCGCGATCAATGGCGAGCCGCTGGGTGTCTCGAAGTGGAACGACGTGTTGGTGCAGACGGCTAATTGGCTAATCGAGAAAGGCTATGACTTGCCGGTTGACCAGAAGCCAGGCTCGAAAATGCCATTGATATCGAGAGCATCTCGCGCACTGACTAGCCAGGCCAAACGGCTTAGCAACGGCCTGTACATCGAGACCAAATACTCTGCACCACGCATGGTCGAGCGTGCCCGTTGGCTCCTGAGGCAGGTGGGTTTGGCAGAGGACATCCTTGAAGTGGAGTGGGAAGAGCGCGCGGAGTAGGGGCAGACAATTCCGAGTTTGATTGGTCAGATTGTAGAACGGGCGTATGTTGCAAGCAACATCCGCCCCTACATTGTTTCATCTCGAATGCGCCGGTCTGTCGGGCCGGCCTCGCTACGCTCGACACGGCCCCTCCAACGACCACCACTATCCGCCTACCACCTCTATCTCGACGGGCTTGGCGTCGGCGCGGTTGTCCGGGTTGTAG
>CAYNMY010000172.1:0-5441 GCA_964398275.1 uncultured Armatimonadia bacterium
GTTCTGGCCACAATACTGCGGCTGCTGTGTCTGCCGCTTATGCCTGCGGCTCGGGAGGGTGAGTCGGGAGTGCGCGTCGTCCTCAGCCGGCTGGTGGCGGCCAATCCGATTGCTACGCTCGGCCAGATTCACGCGCTGGTCGCCGGCAGCAACGAGCAGAAGCGGGCTAACGCTGCCCGCACGCTGGGCAAGCTCCGCGCGCCCCTGGCGGTGGAGGAGTTGACCGTAGCGCTTGACGATGCCAGTCCCGAAGTCCGCCACGAAGCGGCCCGCGCTCTGGGCGAGATCAAAGACCCTCAGCCGGTAGAGCGCCTGATTGAAAAGCTGGGTATGGAAGCGGAGGATATTATCGAGGAAGCAGCCGAAGCGCTCGGCAAGATTGGCGACGAACGGGCGCTGGATGCGCTGACCGCGCTGGCTGTAGACCGGAGCAAGCCCAATCCGGTGCGCGTCAAGGCGCTGACGGCTCTCGGAGAGTTCCAGCGGCCGGAAGCCGAAGGGGCGGCGATGGAGGTGCTGTTGGCCGAGTCGCATCCGGGTCTGTTGGCAGCGGCGGCGCTGGCGCTGGGGCATATGCAGAGCATCAATGCCATGGAAAAGATATACGACCTGCTGGGCAGCGGGGAGTGTCATGTTGCCCGCAAGCAGATTGCCCATGCTGTGGGCGAAATGGTCGGGGAAGGGGACAGGCTCTACGGCCTGCTGGAAGCGGAAGAAGCCACCCGTGATGTTCAGGTCTCCCGGATCCTCGCGGTTGTCCGGCGCCGTTTCGCTCGCTGCGGCTTGCGAGAGCAAATGCCGCCGGACCGCGTTGAGGCAATACTCTCTGATTTCGTGGCCGAGCGGTATGATGCGGTGGTTGCCGAGCTTGCTGGGTTGCGGGATGTAGTGGAGCCGCAGCTTCAGCGTCGCGACGAAACGGTCGCAGCGGCGTTACAGTTGATGGAGCTTGCCGGGGATCGCGTCCGGCAATGGGACCCGCACTTAGAGGAAGCGCTGCTGCTAATCGTGGCGCTGCGCCACGTGGCAGCAGCGATTCCGCGAGTACGCTTGGCGAGGAGTGAGGAGTAGTGGACCAAGCGCCCGCTGGCCGAGTGTTTCCCGCGTTGGGACCACGAGTCGTGCATCCTGAAGGCCGCGGTCATCAATGATCTGTACTCGACAAACGTGTTTGCCATCTGGCGGATGGCCGCGCACCTGAGCGGAGTGATGGCGGACCCGCCCGATAATCCCGCCCACCTGGTGGAGGCCATCGCATCGCTCCCCAGGTCAGATGGAGGTGGTGTCGAGAGGAAGCACTGGAGCTTCGCCTCCAAGATCTGCCACTTCTTCATCGACGGGGACCGTTACCCCATCTACGACTCCTTCTGTCGCGACATGGTCGCCCGCCACCTCGGTCGCGGCAACTGCGTGTCCGACCCCACGAACCCGTACCGGGCGTTCATGGAGAACCTGCAGCGGCTCAGCGAGATGTCACGCGTCGCCGCCTCCCTGCGGGACCTGGACCGCTACCTGTGGCTGGCTGGGCAGTACCGGGCTTGGGTGAAACGCGGCGACGATGCGCAGACCAACAGTGAACTGCGGTCACTGTTCGAGGATGAGTCGCCGGAAGTCCAGCGTGACCTGGAAGCCTTGGCACCGGGTTTGGAGCCGAGACTGTGAGTTGCTTCAGCCCCTGGGCGCAAGGCTGCGGCCGTGGGCTGGCTCTGTGGGCGGTTGGGCCCGGGCGCACTTGCGTTGCTTTGGCCAGTCAGAGAGGTCCACCAGGTGGGTGAGAGCTTGCGCTTTGCGATTGACGTCATCAATCGTCTGGACCTACTGTTGGGCGAGAGTTGAATGGGACGGCGGAGCAGCAGGCGGCATTCGGGACCGAGGCAACAGCGTGCAACAGATGAGCGCATACGGGCGTGATCCATCTTGGGACAGCGTGGTTATCTGCCAGAAGCAATGACGGAAAAGGAGGCCGGCGTATTGCCCAACTCAAGCTGCATTGCAGCAGCCCGGCTTCCGCGAAGAAGCTGGTGGTGGAGATGGCCGGATTTGAGGCGATCAAGTTCAACTGATGGCGGCCAGGCAACAGGGCGACTGCCGCTCTCGCCAAGTACGCCTCAGGCTACAGCGGGAGCTTGATTCCAAGTCCTCGCTGTGTGGCCACCGTGTAGATTTGCTTGGCGGTGATCATATCTTCGATGGCCAGCCCCAGATTCATGGCCATGGTCCGCTGCTCAGCTGAGGTGCGCCCGGGCTTGGCGCCAGTGACGATCTCACCGAGGTCGGCGTAAGGCTGGGGTGTGCTCTGGAAGTAGCCGACCTTGCAGTAGTAGGCAAACTGGGCCAGATCGTCGGTGGCAAGTAGCTCGAACTCGGCGAGAGCTTCCCCCTCCCAGTATGAATCGAAGTCTACCGCCGAGGCGAACGCTCCAGGTGCCAGCCAGCCTGCTTTGATGGTGGCGTGGGGGGTCTTGGCGACGGGGCCGGCGGTGACGACCACGTCTCGGTCTTTGACCGCCTCTTCGGGCCTGACCACGGGCTTCACCTCAATGCCCAGCCGCTCGCTCATTTCTCGCGCATACGCCGCGCTGCGCTCGGCGACAACGTCATAGGCATTGGCGTGCTCAATCTCGGGCAGCACGTGGCTGAGTGCTTCAAGGTTAGTGCGGCCCTGGACACCACAGCCCAGGATGCCCACGGTTGTGCTGTCGGGACGAGCCAGGTACTTCGCGGCGACGGCACTGGCGGCACCGGTACGCATTGCGGTGATCCAGGTACAGTCCATCACCGCCAGCGGTAGGCCGGTCTCCGGATCGTTGAGGATGAGCAGGCCGGTGATCTGGGGCAATCCCCGGTCGAGATTGTCAGGGAATCCGCCTACCCACTTGATGCCCGCCGCGCCTATCTCTGAGAGATAGGCAGGCATGGCGTGGATGAAGGCGTCGCCGTAGGGATGAATACCGGGCTTGGGCGGCATCTCCACCCGCCCGCTGCCCTTCTCCACGAAGGCCTGCTCGACAAGTCTGATCACCTCGGGCATAGTAATGCCAACTGATTCGACATCGGCGCGCGACAGGTAGGTCACTGTACTGGACATTGCTATCCTCCTCCTGGTATTGTAGCTCCGGCCGCAAAGGCCGTTGCCTACTAGCATACTACCACCAGAATACGCTGCGGTTGCGCTCCAGGCCTCCCCCAGGGCCCGATTCCGGCAAGTGTGGGGGCACTGAGCTATCAACCCAGTTCCCCCGTATCTCGCGGGGTTCATCCCAGATCTGCGGTTGCTTGAAGGCACCGGACGAGTCGAGCGTCATAACGCCCAGCCCGCCCGCGGCAAATGTGTCGTCGTGTATCTGTGCATAAGTCGCGGCCCGGTCCGGGCTCTCCAGGAATGCGCCCATCAGCCGGTCCCCTTCGGCTTTCACCTGTATCTGCACCCAGGTGCCCGGCGCCAGTCCGCCGTAGGCCTCGCGCTGCACCAGGAACCGGAATTGGCCGTTTTCCATCTTGCCCAGCGCGACCATTGCCCGGCGCCGCTCGGTGTCCTTGCCCTGCAGGCCCGCGCCCTCTTCCTCCGGGAGGATGCGCACGGCAAAAACGTAGTAGTTTGCTTCATCCTGGATGCGAAAGGCCAGCGCCGACCACCTGTCCACGCGGGCAAAGACTCGGGCCGAGGAATCTTTCACCTGCAGGCTGGGTACGGTCGCCAGGGCTGGGCCGGCAGTTTCATTTTGTGCGAGGACATCGCTGCGGCCATACGCGAAGCGCGTCATCCGCAGGCGGGCGTCGTGGATGTGCGGGAAGGGCCGGTCGGCGATGTTGGCCTGGGTGATACTGATGATCCGGTTGTCGTTGGCCTGTACCAGTTTCCCGTAGTAGCTCGGCGCGATGCGGTGGGCCTGCCAGGTTTCACCGTCGTCAAGTGAGACGTAGTGATGGCCATCGCTATCCCATTGCCAGATGGTGCCGTCCGCACAGCGCAGGAATGCCGGGTGCCGAACGCCCCCGAAGGGATTGGGCACTTCCTGTACGTCCCACGCTCCCGGGTCGCGGCGGCGCAGCTTCAGCGTGATGCGCCGGCCCTGCCCGGCCTGGGGGCTGTTGCGACGTTGCACCAGCAGCACGTGGCCGTCGTCGCTCAACTCGACCAGCGAGGTCTCCGCCGATACGTTATGCTCCGAAGAGGTTGCGCCGTCGGTGGGGTAGACGATGATCGGCTCGGACCACGCGTTCCCCCCGTCGGTGGACTCGACGATGATAGTAGTGTCGTGTGGTGCGGGGTGAGGAAGTCCGTGTGAGCCGCGGCCACCGGCCGCAATGATCGTCCCGTCGCGCAGTTCGAGCAGCGAGGTCAGCCGGCCCACACCGGCGTATGCCGGGCCGTCGAAGGCCGCCACGGTCTCCCACCGTTCGCCGTCCCGTGATTGAATGATGTGGGGGACCTGGACGGGCATTTCCCCCTCTTCAAGCTGCAGCTCGCCGCGGCCGGTAACCCCCGGAGGGCTGAAGCCGAGCCATGCCGGATCGTATTGGGTAAATATCTCTTTGGGGAAGCTCTGTGTGGGGTCTTTGCCCAGGCAAGTCGCGAGCAGCCGCCCGTCGCGCAGCGCCAGGACGAACAGCGGGTCCATCCACCAACCGTAGCATTCCTGGGGCACCTGTCCGGGCAGCCGAGCATGCCACCCCACATCTTCCCAACTCTCGCCGCAGTCGGTGCTGCGCAGTTCGTGCACACCGACGCCTGATTCCGGCTCATCGAGCTCCATCGGCAGTTGATAGACGTCACCACAGGCCTCGGCGAAGAAGACCCGAATCGTCCCATCCGGTTCTTTCCAGACCTGGGGCCAGGCCACCCAGCCCGGCTCCTGCGCTGGGGTGTAGATGTCGCGGTGGACGATATCCCTTATCTCTACATCGGGGCTGATACTCCACTGACCACCCGAAAATGTCCACTTGTCTGGTGCAAAGTCAATCTTCATATCGCTCTCCCTGAGTAGTAGATGCCTCGGCCACTGGTGCGGCAGGCGTCTCGCCTGTCGGGGGTATTACTTGCGCTTTAGAATTTGTGCCAGGTGCGGCTGGCTGCCGACTCGGCGGCGATTGCCAGCATCCGGCGCAGCTCCAGGCCGCGCTCAAGCGACGGCTGGGGCGGCTGGCCTGTGGCGATAGCGTTCAGGAAGTTATGCAGACAGTGCATGT
The DNA here is from genome assembly GCA_964398275.1 of uncultured Armatimonadia bacterium. Lineage (GTDB taxonomy): Bacteria > Armatimonadota > Zipacnadia > Zipacnadales > Zipacnadaceae > JALGTD01. The sequence continues at coordinate 5,191 of CAYNMY010000172.1, forward strand.
GGCCGCGGATCCAGCCGATGCCGAATTTGGGACCGGGGAAGCCGCCGGGCTTCTCGTAGCGTTGGACAGTCGCGATCCTCCGCCAGCCGCGCTGGCCCCCGATCGGCCCCTCCGGCTCGTTAAGGTCGTAGGCCTCCAGGTAGTTGGGGTCCATCAGGTTGAAGCGCAGGGCCCCCCGGTCGCCGTGAATCTCGAAGCGCAGTTCGTCTTCGGCGCCGGTGGCGATCTTTGAGCCCTCGATCGAGCCCAGC
>CAYNMY010000173.1:0-5438 GCA_964398275.1 uncultured Armatimonadia bacterium
ACGGTATCGTCCCTGGCTGACCAACGGCGAATACCTGGGCGCGGTACGCACCAAGCCGCAACTATTCCGCCTGCTGACGCCCCTGACCCGGGCGGCGGACCGCATCGCTTACGGGCGCCAGTCGCTGGCCGGTAGTGCTTATCTCGAGCTTGACGCCCTCGCCGACCAGCTCTGGCAACAGGCGGGTGGTTAGCCATGCGTCATCTCCGATCGGTTCTGGTGATTGTTGGGCTGGTGGTATTCTTCACGCTGCTGATGGCGTATCTCACCTCGCGCTCGCCGGGTTATGACTTCACGGATGACCACGCCAGCTTCCGCGCCAATGAGTGGGGCACCAGGGCCCTGTGGGAGCTGTGCGAGCGCAACGGGCTTACCGTGCAGACTTATCGCCGGCCCTGGGATGAGTTTGCCGCTCCTGAGCGGGCGGTTATGTGCGTATTCGATCCCAATTTTGGTCCCCAGAAGCAGGGGATCAAGGCCCTGGTCGAGTGGGTAAGAGGCGGCGGACACCTGCTGCTGGCTGTCAACACCGCCAGCGCACTTGGATTCAACCCTATGTACGAGCACCTGGACGCCAATCACGTTCTGCTTGGCTACCTGGGCCTGTTGACAAAGCCCCTGGGCAAATACGGGGAGACGGTGGCGGTACGCTCGGTGGTGCCTTCGCCCGTGGCCCATCAAGTCACCCAGCTGCTGGTGAAGTCTCCGGACCGGCTGGTCGCAGCGCAGTCACCCAAAGACATCCAGCAGCACTGGGGCAACTGCGTGGGTGACGACCAGAAGCTGCCCAGGATTACTCCGCTGGCGTTCGACGAGCGGGTGCCGCTGCTGGCTGATGAGGCGGGGGTGCTGGTGATGCGGCTGAAGGTGGGCACCGGCCTGATTGACGTAATCAGCGACGCCGATATCCTGGGTAACGGGCAGATCGGCCAGGCCGACAACGCCGTCCTGGCGATGAATCTGATATACACGCGCGGTACGCCTACGACGGTCTACTTTGATGAGTACCATCATGGCCGACGCACGCGACCCTTCGCTGACGAGCGCCTGCCGGGTGCGGCGATCTTTGCGGCAATCTGGGCCGCGCTGATCTGCCTGTTCCTATACCTGACCGGCAGCTTCTGGCGGTTCGGGCGACCGGTACCGCTGGCGCCGGCGCCGCGCCGGTCGCTGGCCGAGCACATTCAGGCTTTCGCCGGCCTCTACGACGGCGCTCAGGCCACCGGCGCAGCGATCACGATGATTGCCCAGCGCTTCCGCTCGCGTCTGGCCCAGCTAACCGGACTGGGCCCGGCGGCCTCGGCCCAGGATCTGGCAGCGGCCGCAGCACGCACGGCAGACATAGACATACTGGCTCTGACGAGGTTGCTTACTGAACTGCAAGCCATTGACGCCGACACCCGACTTTCCCAGTCCGACATGCTGCACCTGGCTCGGCGCATTGCCTATTTCGAGGAGGCCCTAACTGATGGAAAGCCATCCGACTCCCCCCTCTAAGACCCACCAGCTCGCCCAGCAAATCAACCAGATGCTGAGCCGCGCGATAGTCGGCCAGCACGCGGTCATCGAGCAGCTCCTGGTCGCGGTCCTTGCCCAGGGGCACGTGCTTATGGAGGGCGTCCCCGGCGTCGCCAAGACCCTGCTCGCCCGCGGCCTGGCCGCGTGTCTCGGCCTGGAGTTCAAGCGCATTCAGCTGACTCCCGACCTGATGCCCTCCGATATCCTGGGCACCTACGTCTTCGACTTTACCACCAAGGAGTTCCACCTGCGCAGGGGGCCGATCTTCACCACACTGCTGCTGGCCGACGAGATCAACCGGGCACCGGCCAAGACGCAGTCGGCCCTGCTGGAGGCCATGCAGGAGCGCCAGGTGACCATTGAGGGGGTCACTGACCAACTCGACGATAACTTCACGGTCTTTGCCACGCAGAACCCGATTGAATACGAGGGCACCTATCCGCTGCCCGAGGCGCAGCTCGATCGCTTCCTGCTCAAGGTCATAGTGGACTACCCCACGCCGGAGGAAGAGGACGAGTTGCTGGCGCGCTTCAACCGGGGTTTTGATCCGCAGAAGCTGCGCGAGGCCGGTCTGGAGCCGGTGATCACCGTTGCGCAACTGGGCGAGTGCCGCCAGGAGATCGTTAATGTCAACGTCGAGGAGGCGCTGCTGCACTATATCGGCGAGATTATCCGGCGCACCCGCGACAGTGGCCAGTTGGTGCTGGGGTGCAGCCCGCGGGCGGCGGTGATGCTGCTCCAGGCGTCCAAGGCGCTGACGGCTATGCACGGCGCCGACTTCCTCACGCCCGACGATATCAAGACCATTGCCCCGGCGGTACTGCGCCACCGCCTGATCCTGCGCCCGGAGGCGGACATTGAAGGTCTCACTCCCGACGACATCATCCAGAACATCCTGGCCTCGGTACCGGTGCCCAGATAGTCAATTCAACGAGTTGAGCGGCTGAAGATGATTCTTACACCACTGGGTCTGGCAATTCTGCTCATCGGCCCGCTGCTAATCGTGCTCACCGAGCCTTACCCGTCGCTGACGGGCCTGGGCTGGAGCTGGATGCTTTTCGTGGTGGCGGCGGCGGTCCTGGACAATCTGCTCTCGCGCCGCGCCGGCGTGGTCGAGGTCTTCCGGCGGGTTGATGACCGGCTCTCGCTGGGCACCGAGAACCGGGTGGAGATTGAGGTTTACAGCCGCAGCGACCGGCCGCTTACCCTGCAGGTCAAAGACGACCCGCCCCTGGGCTTCCGGACGTCACAGCGTCAGCACAGCCTGAAGCTGGCGCCCTTCCAGACTCAACGCGTCGGCTACGACACCGTCCCCCAGTCCCGGGGCGACTACCAATTCGGCGATATCCACCTGCGCGGCCGGTCGCGCCTGGCGCTGAGCTGGTGGCAGCGACGCATTCCCGCCGAACAGGCCGTCCAGGTTTACCCCGATCTCCTCCAGGTCCATCGCTACGACTTGCTGATGCGCAGGTCCCACTTGCAGCAGCCCGGCTTCCGGCTGTTACGACGCCTGGGCGAGGGTACCGAGTTTGAGAGTCTACGCGACTACGTCCCCGACGACGACTTCCGCGACATTGACTGGAAGGCCAGCGCCCGCCGCAGCAAGCCGATTACACGCAACTACCAGATCGAGCGCAGTCAGAACCTCATAGTCATGATTGACGCGGGCCGGATGATGTGCGCGCAGCTTAACGGTATGTCGAAGCTGGACTACGCCATCAACGCCGCGCTGATGCTGGCCTACGTCGCCATCCGCCAGGATGACGCGGTCGGGATGATGGTCTTTGCCGACACGGTGCAGACCTTCGTCCCCCCACGCAAGGGCGCGACCCAGATCGGCCGCCTCGCTGACCAGCTTTACGCCGTTGAGCCAACGATGATGGAGCCTGACTACAGCGCGGCTCTGACGACGCTGCATACTCGCAGCCGCAAGCGCGCGCTCGTCGTCATCTTCACGGACATCATTGACAAGGAGGCTTCGCAGCAGCTTCTGGCGCACGCGGCGTCTCTGTACCCCCAGCATCTGCCGCTGGTGGTGACGATCCGCGACCCCAGCCTTGAGCAGACGGCCGACCTGGCCCCGCAGGATGTCCCCGCGGTGTACCAGCGCGCGGTCGCGGGCGGCCTGCTGCGGGATCGCCAGGGAGCGCTGCTGGCGCTACGCCGGCGCGGCGCTCGAATCGTAGATGCCCGGCCCGAGCAGCTCACCGTCGCCACGGTCAACACCTACCTGGCCATCAAGGCCCAGCAGCTACTGTAGGGGCGAATGTGCGGAGCACATCCGCCCGCCCTTCGACAACTGCCTCGCGGCGACAGCCAGCGGTCTGCTTGAGCGTTAGGGCATTGGGCGGATATTGCCCCTACGGGGCAAGAATCCGCCCCTACAGTTTCGAGTTGTCTTGCCGCGAAGGTTATTGCTCGCGCTGCGGAGAATCATAAATAATGAGATAACGACCCTTATTCACCTCAACCCCAACACCTGGAGGACAACCATGTCGCATGAAGTAAAGATACAGCTTGGACTCGACGGCGCTTTCGCTACCCGCCGCTGGGAGAATCCTGAGAATGTCATTCGCATCACCAAAGAGCTGGGCTTTGCTGTCCACGAATACTGCTGCGACCACATTGACCCGTTTTTCATGGGGCCCAGGGAATTCACGATGGCAATGGCCCGCGAGGTCAAGCAGGCCGCCGAGCAGTACGGCGTGGAGATCTTCGACACCTACACCGGTATGTCCACACACCGCTGGCACAGTTGGTCGCACAGCCGCCCCGAGCCGCGCAAGCGGATGAAGCAGTGGTTGATAGAGATGATGGACCTGACCCTCGAGATGGGCTGCGTGCGCTGGGGCGGGCACGTTGACGCGCTCCCCGTGGAAGTCCTCGCAGACCCCGAGGAGACAAGGAAAAGGATCGCGCTACTATATGCCACGTGGCGCGAGATGGCGGTAATAGCCCGGGATAAGGGGCTTACGGCCCTCTCCGTCGAGCAGATGTACACCCCCTCCGAGGTGCCCTGGACGCTCGAGCAAGCCGAGCAGTTGCTGATCGCCTGTAACGCCGACAGCGACGGCGTGCCGATCTACCTCACCCTCGATGTCGGCCACCAGGCCGGCCAGCAGTATGGGATGTCGGGCGCGGACCTGGATTATCTGGAGTGGACCCGCCGCTTTGCCCCCTTCGCCGAGGTCATCCACCTCCAGCAGACCACCCCCGAGGCCAGCTCACACTGGCCGTTCACCACCGAGTACAACGAAAAGGGCAAGGTGGAGATGGACAGGCTGATGGAGGCTATCGAGTACGCCCACGAAAACTGGGAGTCCAGCCCGGTCTCTGAAGTAATGGAACCGGTTAACTACAACATGCTGATCCTCGAGGTCATCCCCAGCTCCACCAAGAGCGAGGACAACCTCCTACGCGAGCTGGCCGAATCTCACGAGTATCTGCGTCAGTTCGTGCCCGAAGAAGGCATCACGCTGACGGTCTAAGGAAGCGAACCGCAACGGCATTGTCGGGGACCCCTTTCTGGGGTTCGACAGGCTCACCCCGTGGAAGAAAGTGGCTTCCCTACGCCCTTCCGCCTTCGCTGAAGCTTCGGCGGACAAGTCCGCAAAGACTTTTAGATTTCAACTTACACCGAATGAGTGAATAATCTCGCCCTCCGGTGTCTCTATGTGAAGGAGTAAGGACGATTCGCAGGAGGTGAACTCGTGGGAGTATTGCGGCGGTGGCAGGAGAGTCTGCTGCTGCGGCGCATCCGCAGCGGCGACCGGCAGGCCGCTGAGCAACTCGTAGACGAGCACTACCAGAGCGTCTACCGCTGGCTGCTGCAGCTATGCCGCCACCGCGAAGCGGCCGCCGACTTGACGCAGGAGACGTTCGTGCAAGTCTGGGACGCGCTGGACGGATTTCGCGGGGAG
>CAYNMY010000174.1:0-5410 GCA_964398275.1 uncultured Armatimonadia bacterium
GTCACAACGCGCCTCCAGCCGGGAAGCATCAAAGGGCACTACTCGAAGCGAGGCGCCAGCCTCGGCAAGGACAGGCAACTCTTTCACCCATTCCAGTAGTTCCAGGCGTATCGTGTACTCGCCCGGTTGTCGGAATTGATACAACCCGGTTATCACCCAGGTTTCTGTAGGCACCTCCCCAGGCGCAAGGTTGCAGCCCCCATGCATTCCTCCCAGAGACGGGCGCGGTCGGGGTGTAGCGGCGACGCGATTAGCCTTGTGATCGCGTATCTCCAAGTACGTGTCCGGCTCAACATCATTGCCGAGGTCAAAGTGTATCGTGTCCTTGCTCTGGTTGAGCCACTCAATCCGCGCCAGCAAGGGTTCGTAGGCTGATAGGGTGCCGTCTCTGGTAAGGAGCGTCACGCTCAACGAGATGTCACCGCGCTGTGCCATACGTGGCTCTGCCATAGCATGAGGCATCAATGCCCCTACGTGGCAAGCGATAACGGTCGCTACAAAGCCAAGTATGCGTGTCCTGAGTTGGCTCGGCCTGATGACGCGTCTATGACAGGCCTCACTGCGGAGGGAGGACGATTTCGTGATGCCAGTCATCGCCACCGCCTGCCTTCCGTAGCTTGTACTTGAAGTCAGCGACCAACCTCCCTGAGGCCGTCGGTGACGATCATTCTTCTATACTGAACTTCTTCTCGCCGGTGGGGTTCTGGCCGAGGAGGCTGAGGTCATAGACTACTTTGATGGTGTACTCGCCGGGCTTGGCGTCTGCAGGCACTGTCAATTCGCAGCCAGCAAAGGTGCCACAGCAGGAGGGACGCACCGAGTCCACCCTGGCTAGTTCCGCCCCCTCCGGCCCGATGAGCGTGACAGTAGTAGGGAGTGTTATTCCGCAGGATGAGCAGCTTCGCTGACTGATCTCATTGCCCTCAGATTCCGAATTCAGAATCATGCCGGTGCTGGTACGCGGATTGATTGCGATGCTGAGTTTAGCCCCGGGCCGAGGCTCGCCATCGAAGCTGACAGGGGCCGACATATCACCGAGGAGATCAAAAGTCGTCTCCTCGCCGCCGACTTTCATGACTGTACCAAGGCCAGAGCGGCTGAAGGCATAGGTCATAGTGTTGGCTTTGCAGCCAGGGACTTGGATAATCAGGCTCTCGGCGGTGTACGTTCCGGCGGGCAGTTCCATCTCTTTGTTCAGGGCAGTTATCTGAAAGATTCCGCCTGTGAGGCTGCCTATTGTGGCGAGCACTGACTCCGGCTCAACAGGCAGAGAGCCGATGACGAACTCTACCCGCGCCGCCCCGACTGGAGCAGACTCCCACGCGGCCGCCTCCAACGGCTGCCACTTGGCAATACTGAAGGCCGCAGGGCCGATAGCTACGCGCTCCACAAGCGGAAAGCACTCCGTCTCACCGTCGAATTGCCCATCACCGTTGACATCCACATAGACAGCGTCCCGGAACTGCTCCAGAAGCATATTAGCATCCACATCCACGAATACGGCGCGCACTTGGTTGCCGGCCACCGGCAGTGTCGCCTGCGCATAGCCCCGCACCGCGCATCCGAGCATCAGGTCGAAACTAGTCATCGTGAAGGCCACCATGCGCTTACGGGGCTGATACAACGGGGCTACCCAGACGGCCTTTTGGGGCTTGGCAAGTCCCAGCGGGCGGCGTTCGGGAGTAGCTGGAGCGGCACGCTCACCGGCCTCCAGCACTCCGTCGGCGTTGCTGTCCACGTAAAGGATCGCCTGACCGTCCGGCGGTGTCACCAGAGCTGAGATTACGAGCACCGGCTCATTGGCATCGTCTCGGAAACTGAAAGTAGCGTAGCGGACGGTGCCGGGAGGGTATTGTGGCTCGGCGGTGAGGCTGGTCGGCTTGACTGCGACCAATGGCGAGCATTGCCGGCCGTAGGCAGGCAATTCGCCGGCATTCCATTTGTCCACAAACTTCAATTCGCCCGCCTGCGCGGCGGCAATCGTGGCCGCAAGCGCCAGTATCCAGAGTAATCTTCTCACAGCAATCACCACCCTAATAATCTTCGTCAACCACGATCCAGGCTTCGTACCTGGTCAGCATATCGTGTTCGCGTTCTTCGGGAGTTTCGAGCAGCCGCCTGACGAGGGCACGGGCAGCCTCGGTGCGGTAGAGCTGCTTGGCAGAGGGCTCATCGGGCGGCATCTGCTCGAGCAGTTGCCCGGCCCAGTTGATGTCCACTTCGGCGGCCGCAGCAGCAAGCGCCGAATAGCAGTACTCGTTGAGCTTTTCTACGCCGCCGACACGTTGCAGCGCCGACTCGGTGATATGGCGGGAGAGCTCGGGCGAGGTGCAGGCCAACTGTATTGCCAGTGTGAAATCCTCGCGCACATTGAGGCTGGTGTCAACGTAGCCACTTTCTGCGCCGCGAGTGTGCAGCGAGGCGGCACGTAAGGCGAAGTCCATGTACTGCTGGTATCCCAGGCGGCGGGCCACACACGCCAGCCGCGCCATTGATTGCGCTAGACCCGAGCCGCCGCCCGGGTCCATACCACGCTCTGAGGCTTGCGCGATCAGTTCGCCGGCCGCTTGTTCCAGGAGCTGCGGTACTCGCTGCTCAGGCCCCACCTGGGCGAGGCGGGCGAGAGCGCGGGCACGAAGCTCATTGCGGCTGAGGCCCTCGGCGATCTCAATGGCACGGTCGAATTGGTCTGGAGGGAAAAACGGCAGCATCCTGACGTATGCGTAATCTCGCTGCCATTCACCGCCGAGCTCCTTGAGCATATCTACTGCGCGGTCGGGGTCGGTCTTCGCGATATGGCGGGCGATATTAGCCAGGTGCCGCTGCTTTTCGTCCTGGTCCTGGATGCCGTCTATGAGCTTCATTGCCATATCGAAGTGCTTGTCGCAGATTTGCTCAGCTACCATGCCGCGCACGAAGGCGTCATAGTCGGCACCGCCAAGGCTGGCGGCCAGCAGGGCGATTTGCTCATAGACCTGTTCAGCTCGCTGAGGGGCGATCTTTTGCAGCTTCCGGGCGGCCAGGGCAGCGTACAGGACGCGCTTGTTGGCGACACTGAGAGTGGGCGTGACTTTCAGCGCCTCTTCCAGACAGCGGCGCGCTATATCCGGATGCTCTGTAAGTTGGTCATCGGCGGCACCAAGGAGGCCGCGCGTGAGATCGTAGGAGCCGTAGGTACCGAAGCTGCTTTTCATCAGCGCCAGGGCTTCATCGAAGTCATCGGCCATGCGCAGGCGGGCTACCTGCACGCTAATCGGCCAGACCTCGTCTCCGCCCTTGGCCGCCATTTCATACGCCGCCGTCGCGTCAACCCTCGCCAGCGCCTCCAGTAAGAACCGACGGGAGTAGCCTTTAGCGCCATGGGTTTGCTCGGCCGCTTCGAGCAGCAGCTTCCTGGCAAGCGCCTTGGCCTGGTCGGGCGGCAACAGGTTCTTTCTCGCCGCCGGGCGATTTCCCATGGTGCCGCGAACCTGCGGCCGGAGCACGATGCTCAGGTCGGCAGTGCCCGTGGGCGCCGCTGCTGCGGTGAAACGGTATCCGGGCGCGTCAACGTAAGCATAGGCCCGGCCCGCGGCCAGGCCCGTGAGGCGAAAGCGGCCCCGCTCATCAGTGGAAACCTGCTTGCGGCCCGGCGCATCTCCCACGTTGAACACCTTCGCACCACCCACCGGCTTCCCGGCCTCGTCAACGATCGTTCCAGCCAGAAAAGCGGTGTGACGAGTGAGTCTCATGGTGCCGAAGTCGTGGGTTTCGCCCGCCACAGCAGTCCACATCCCGGTGTCCAGGCGATCCGTGTGCGGCGCTTTGACGCGAAACTGGTATTGCCACCCGGGTGTCAGACCCTTGCATTCAATCCGGCCACTCTCATCTGGCGGGTCACTACGTATCGGGCGGCTCCAGTTTTCGCCACGCTCGTACGCGGTAACTTCTGCGTCGGTTACCGGCTTGCCGTCATGGTCAACTACCATCGCTGTTATTGCGGCGGCGGCACCGGCCTTCAGCACCAGCTTCACCGGCTCTTCGGTCTCGCCGACCGTCGCTTTGACCTTTTCACTCATCGCATTGCCTTTGACGGCACGCACGCTGACTATTGCACCCGCACGCAGGCTCGACCTCTCGTAGATTCCATTCTCATCCGTGCTCTGGGAAGAAAAGCCGGGGAAGTAATGGATGTCGCCTTCCACCCTTACACTGACCATTGCCTCCTTGACCGGGTGGTCATTTTCATCCACCGCCAGGAGCTTCAGCGTGTGGGCTCTCGCCACTTTGATGTCGCCGACATCCGCGCCCTCAGGGCCGAGCTTGATGCTGATACGGTCTTCATACGGGGTGCCGAGATAGCCTTCATCGGGGAAAACGCGGACATACTTATCGCCGGCGAGGCAACGGACCTCGAAGGCGCCATCCCCGCCCGTCTTCCCGGATGGTGCTTCGCTGATTGATACGCTGACGTCTGCCAGGCCCTCTCCAGTGTCGGCAGCAATCACGCGGCCGCGTAGCATCGCAGTCTTTTGGGCCTGTAACTCTACAACGGTCTCTTTGCCGGATTTGACTTCAATGTCGCTCTTGGCTTGGACATGGTACGCGTCGCCCGGCTGGCTGTAGATACGCAGCGAATAACTCCCCGGTGGCAATTGGGGGAACTCGAACTCCCCGTCGGCGTCCACTTTGGCCTTGCCTGATGATGCGGATACGTCGTGGCCTGATATGCGCCCGGACGCCATCAGCCTGGCTTTCGCCATGTCAGGAAGCTTCTCAGGTGCGACTATGCGGCCCTTGATGCTGCCTGCGCGCTGCAGGCGGAAAGCTGAGATGTCCATCTCGTGAGAGAACTTGCACGTACCGTACCCCTCGGCGGAAACGCTCAGCCACACCCGGCCGCCGGGCGGCGTGACCTGCAGCTTGAACGCGCCCGTGGCGTCGGTGCTTGCGCCAAGCTGCTCCGCCAGCTCATCGGGCAGCGAGAAATGCCGGAAGCCTGGTCGGCCATATTGCCCAACCTGGCAGCTTGTCACCGCCACAGTTGCTCCAGGCAACGGCTTGCCGGCTTCATCGAGGATCTTGCCGGAAATCGCCTCCGGCAGGACCAGCTTCAGCTCGAATGGCTTCTGAATATCGGAAGTATAGACCCCGTCGAGCGCCAGCCCCTCCTTATAGGCGACCAGCGACCATCTGCCCTCGCTTTTCAGGTCATCGTAATCCGGGTCCACGAGCGAGAAGGCGCCGTCAGCAGCGGTTTTCGTGCCGGCGACGAGACCGTTCTGGCTTTCTGCTCCCCAAACCGAGCGATACAACCACACCTGCGCATCTGCTATGGGCTTCCCTGCGGCGTCAACCACCGTGCCACTCAGAGTAGCGCCAAAAGCCGATGACGCCCACATCATTAGGAGAAATGTGCACAACAGGCTAT
>CAYNMY010000175.1:0-5364 GCA_964398275.1 uncultured Armatimonadia bacterium
CGCATCTCGCTCAAGCCAGTGATCCCCGACGCTCCAGAGATATTGCAGGCCATCATCGGCATGCCCCCGCTGCTCGCCCCCCGCACCGTGACCAGCATCGCATGCACCTGGGAAGGCCCCGGGCGTCTGCTTGTGCAATATGTACCTGAGAACGCGACCCAGTGAACGTTGTTAGGAGGTACTAGGATGGCGAAAGTATATGCGGAAGGGGCGCTCAGGTACGGGGTGATCGGCGCGGGTACTCACGGTGAAGAGCACATCAAGTGCATCGCGGCGGCGAACAACGCGGAACTGGTGGCGATAGCCGATCTGAACGGACCGCGCGCCCAACAGATGGCTGCCAGGTACAGCGCCCGCGAGGTGTTTGAGGATTACCGCGACCTGCTGGGTCTCGACGAAATAGACGCCGTATCGGTCGTGCTGCCCGATCATCTGCACCGGCAGACCTGCGAGGCCGCCTTCACTGCCGGTAAGCACGTGCTGGTCGAGAAGCCGATGGCGACATCAGTCGCGGATGCCGAAGCGATGGTCGCGGCGCAGCAGGCTGCCGGCAAGACGCTGATGGTCAACTGGAGCAACCGCTGGATGCACTCGTTCGCCCAGACCAAGCAGGCGCTGGCAGCCGGGGAGCTGGGCGAACCCTTGTACTGCTACGCCCGGTTGAACAACACCCTCTTTGTGCCCACGCAGATGCTGTCGTGGGCCGGCAACACCCGTATGCCCTTCTGGCTGATCTGTCACCGCTACGACATCGCCCGCTGGTTCTTTGAGTCGGAGGCCAAGCGCGTCTACGCGGTCTGTCGCAGCGTGAAGCTGAAGAGTATGGGCATTGACACGCCGGACTTCTATCAGGCCACGGTCGAATTCGAGAACGGCTGCGTCGGCAACTTTGAAAGCTGTTGGATTATGCCCGAGAGCATGCCTTCAGTGGTGGACTCGAAGTTTGAACTGGTCTGCACCGACGGCTACGTGAGTATTGACGCGGCGCTGCCCGACTTCATGCTCGCCACCAACGAAAAGCAGTCTAACCGGGGTGTCCTGTATGGTGAGGTGATGGGCGAGCCGGTGGGGTTTGTCAATCAGTCAATCAAGCACTTCGTCAACTCGGTGCTGCTGGGCCGGGAGCCGCTCATCACCGGCTATGACGGGCTGATGATCACGAAGGCGCTGGCGGCGATGGTCGAGTCGGCGGACACCGGTCAGCCCGTCGAGCTGTAACAACAGAGAGGTGAATTCAATGCGAGTACTGGCGATTCAGGCGAGTCCCAACAATGATGGTCTCACGGCCACCTGCGCGAGGCAGGCGCTCCAGGGCGCACAGCAAGCGGGAGCAGACAGCGAACTGGTCAACTTGTGCGAGCTGGACATCGAACGGTGCCGGCAGTGCGAGGACGGCTGGGGCATCTGTCGCCGCGAGGGCAACTGCATCATCACCGACGACTTCCAGGCGCTCCGTGAGAAGCTGTGGCAGGCCGATGCGCTGGTCATCAGCGTGCCCGTCTACTACGGCGACCTCAGCGAGTCAGCCAAGGCCTTCCTCGACCGCCTGCGCCGGTGCGAGGCGACCCAGGGCGAGAATAACAGGGTTAAAGGCACACCCGTCCTCGGCATCGCTGCGGCTGGTGGCGGTGGCGGCGGGACGGTGACCTGTTCGCTGACCATGGAGCGCACCTTCGGTCCCATGGGCATGCCCATCTTCGACATCCTGCTGATCAGGCAGCGGACAAAGTCGTACGTCCTGCCCGCGCTTGTCAGCGCCGGGGCCGCCTTTACGGAGTGGTCCCGGGAGCAGCAGTAACATCCGCGTGGACCCGGCTGGATAGCATGCCCGGCACAGCACAGCGACCGCCCCGGGACATCCCGAGGCGGCGTTGGTGTTGCCCATTAGGCTATCTGCGACTACTGGCTAACTGTCGTCTTCGGTCTCGGCAGGCGGCTCGCTGGCGCGGGCGGCATCTACTGTCGAGCGGCGGCGCCGGCGGTAGATGATTACCGCGACGATGACCGGTGCGAAGAACAGCCCGTAGAGCAGGACGTGGGCGAGAATCAGGCCGCTCCCGCCGGACTTAGTGACGCGGGTGGTGGCCGCAGCCGATCTGTGGCCTGGTGGGCAGCAGAACCACCGGCCGGAGCCAGCCAATGACGATCGGCACCCCCACCTATTCTGTGCCACTGACTCCAGGAATACCCCAAGTCTTAAGGGCCAGTTCGCTCAGGAATTCCTGTCGTTCTGTAATTGACTCGGAAGTCCATTCCGAGAATTCAGGAATCTCTTTTACTGCCCGATTCACTGCAGTGTCCTTGCCCACAACTGGCCTCTCGTCCAGGCATTTCGTGAGTAGGAAGTTTGACTCCTTGTAGCCAGGCTGTTTCTCAGGGAACGAAGCGTTTCCGACGGATTCGTTGATTGCCTTGTCCAGACGCGCGAGGTTGCCTAAGCGACTGACCCAGTAATCATACTTGTCTTGCTCGTCGAACTGTTGCCTGGCGGCCTCTGTGGGGTTCTTCGGGAGGATGTGCTCCATATGCACGTCCTTGTTGATATAGGTTGATAGGCTTCCGGCCCAACTATCGCTGCCATACGCCTGTTCGTCCACATACTGTGTAAGTTTCGCCACAATGTACTTCACGCGGTACTGGGGCTGCGAGTCCTCATCAAACTCAGTGAAGTGGGACTTTAACCGTCCAGCGCGTTGTTGTAGCTGTGGTCTGATCGTACCTTCCAGAAATTCATCCAGGGCTTTGCGCCCGGTAATTTTGCGGAGCTTGTCTGTCCAGTCAGCGAATAGGCGCTCGAGGTCACGCGTGGGTTCCCCGAGCACTAACAATGAAAAGAAGAGATTCTCAATCTCCTTGCACAGCGCCGTAAAGGCGTCCGGCTTCAGGTTCTGCCCCGCAAGCAGTAAAATCAAATGCTGTCGAGCCTGACCACTGAGGAATTTAATATTTGCCAAGTATCGGTTGTCATTTCCTTGCTTGTTCTGGCCCTTAACAAAGTTAACGTACGCCTTCGCGTTGGCCAGCAAGAGCTTAACATACGCCGGCGGGTCAGTCACGTACCCGCACTTCTTTTCGTTTTTCAGGAACCACGTGTGTATACCATCCTCTCGAATGACTCCCTTCGTCTCGTACTGCGACATAACAAAGTAACGGAGAAAGCGAAGCGGCTTCTCATTAGCTTGTTCGAGAGTTTCCACAAGCTCCTTCCATTCTTTCTTCAGGCTTTCGTACTGACTCTCGGTTGCTTCTATGAACATTCGGTTCTTCAGTAGGTCCATGGCACTCAGGCCTAGACCTCTGGCATTGATCGTTTCGAAGACTTTCAGAGCATCCGCCAGGCTTTCTGTATTGACTCGGACTACTTTCACCTGTTTAGTGAAATAAGCGTAGAACAAGCGTAGCTCATCCTCATCGTCTTTGAACCTCTTCCCGAGGAATGTACGTGTATAGCGATACGCGTTGACTAAATTGGCCATCGACGCGGTCGTTTGCGGAATGTCATTCATACCCCCGTCCACCTCGGACGCAATCCGTTTCAAGACATCTTTGCTGTCTCCATACTGCAGCACAACCCGGTCTTCGAAACAGTTATGCCCTCGCGCATCAACCGTGCCAGCACTTATCTGTTCAATTAGGCCTGCAATCGGCGAACCCGGCGCAATCTCAGCGATATGGTCGCGAATCGCACAGAGCCCTATGTACGCAGTAGTTATGCGCTGCTGCCCGTCAATTAGCTCTAGCGTCTTTGTATCGCCGGTGGCGGCAGGACAGACGATGATGCTACCAATGAAGTAGTCTGTTTGCTCGTCATCTGCGCTAGAGAATTCCTCATAAATATCTCTAAAAAACGCCTCAACATGCTCGTCTTGCCAAACATATTCTCGTTGGTAGTCTGGGACGACATAGAAGTCCTGGAAAAGTCGCTCAAGACTACAATCCTCAGACTTAATAAGCTCCGCCATTTTCGAACTCCTTTCGGCGACAGTTGACTGTGAGAGGCGTTACCCCTAGGCCCAGTGCGTCCACTCCACTAAAGGCGACCATTTCGCATTGCTGAGCCAGCACTGGCCTCTGCAAACATGAATTGCGATGCTAGGCGGGAGGCCGCTCTTGCTAGTCCATTCGTCGCCATGCCGCTCAATACCTGCACGAGCCGCACAGGTGGTGAGCCGCTGCTATCACCCGCGTCTGGTGAGTGCGCACCAGCTCGGCGTAGGCTCCGTTATCGCCCTGCAGCGTTCGTCTGACCATTTGCTCATCCCGGTACGAAATTGGCATCAGGACCTCTGGATCATCTGGTCGCTTCCGCCGAGCCTGTCGCTAAGCTGGGCCGCCCGGGCAGACTCTACTGTCTAGATAGTGCCCCACGGAAGCGGTTTTATTACACAGATTCCGGGAAAAACGCCCAAGGCACCTGTCTCAGTTCTATTTCGCCAGCCCTGACCGTGTTCCTTGTGTCCGTCTCGCCCGGCTATCTTGCCAGGCTCAGCAGTTGAGAGTAAGATTAGGCACAAGACGTGCTGTGTTTTGTCAGCGCAATCCACCAATATGATTGACGAAGCAATTCCTGAAAACCCCGACCGCCTGCAACTGGCCCGCGCGCGTGGCTGGCTGATAGCGTCCAGTACTCTGCGCCAGTCGCATATGGCGGTGGCCTTGCAGTCTTTCCTGACCGGTTATGCGCTCTTTTTGGGGGCGAGCAATCGCGAGATTGGTGTGCTGGGCGCATTGCCGGCACTGGCCCAGATTCTCCAGCTTTTCTCCCCGTATCTGTTCGAGCGGGTGAGTCGCCGCCGGGTGCTTTGCTACGCCTTCTGGATCGGTGGGTATGCGTTCTGGATACCGGTGCTGCTGATCCCCTGGCTGGTACCCGTCGGCTGGCAGGTGTGGACGCTGCTGGTACTTGTGGGGCTGAGCCGCGCGCTCACAATATTCCCCGTTGCGGCGCGCCTTTCGTGGTTTGGTGACATCGTCCCCGAGGAGATCCGCGGGCGCTTCTTTGGTCGGTTGAATATGATCGCGGGCAGCAGCGCGGCGGTCATTGGCATGGCTGTGGGCTGGGGTCTGGACGCGTTGGGCCGGGATGCCGACGCCTTCGCGATGGTCTTCGCAGTGGCCCTCCTGCTGGGTATCAGCGACCTGATCACCTTTGCGCGAGTGCCCGAGCCGGCGTGGGAACACGCCGAGCGGCGGCCCTCGCTGCGGCGGACCCTGAGCATTCCCCTGCAGGACCCGTGGTTTCGCCGATTTGCGCTCTTCGTGATGTTCTCTTCCTTCACCCGGGCCATCGCCGGCCCGTTCTTTGCTGTGTACATGATCAAGGACCTGCAAGTCAGTTACGTGCTGATAGGCATCTTCGCAGCC
>CAYNMY010000176.1:0-5330 GCA_964398275.1 uncultured Armatimonadia bacterium
AACGCCGGTGGCATCGCCCACCGTCGCGTTGACCGTCGGCTCACTGCTGGTGGGGGCGAAGGTATACTCCGCCAGACTCGGCGTGACCGTGTAAGTCCCCGCGACCAGCTCCGTTATCGTATAAATCCCATTGGCTGCCGTGGTAGCGGAGTGCCCATCGGCAGTGACTTCGACGCCGGCCAGCGGATCGCCGGCGCTGGTCACGGTTCCCGAAATTGTGTAGCCCTCCAGCGTGCCAACGAAGTCAACTGCCGTGGCATTGCCTACCGTCTCGTTGACTGTCGCTTCGTGACTGACCGGAGTGAAAGTGCAACCCGCCAGGCTGGGGGTCACCGTATACGTGCCCGCAGCCAGCTTCGTTATCGTATAAGTGCCATTGGCTGCTGTGGTGGCAGAGTGTCCATCGGCGCTGACTTGCACACCCGCCACCGGATCGTCCCCGCCGTCAGTGACAGTTCCCGAAATCGAGTAGGTCGGGGTCCCCGGCACGGCAATATAGACGCGCGGCACGTCAACGCCGGCCTCCACCTGAACGTTATGAATGGTTGCTGACTCACCAAAGTAAGTGCCGGTGATATCGTACAGACCGGGGATGAGGTCGGACAGTCGGTACATGCCGTCACTGCGCGAAGTGGCGCTTCTGCCTGCTCCTCCTCCGACCGGTACCGCATTGACCGCGGCATTCTGCACCACCGTGCCATAATAGGTCACTTGCCCGGTCACGCGGCCCACGGTAGCCTGGCGGTTATCGTTGTCCATCATAGTCTGGTAGGCGTTGATTCGGCCCCAGCCCCAGTTTGGACTGTGGCCCGGCAGGCCGGGCACGTCATCGCATCCCTTGAGTATGGCCCGCCACATCTGCCACACTCCGCCCGGGGTACTCTGAGTAATGCCGTGGGATCCAGCATACAACGCCGCCAGCCCGGCAACGAAGGGGCAGGCTACCGAAGTGCCAAAGTGGTACTGGAAGTCAGCTTCATAAGGCTCCCAGCCCGCGCTATGCATGGGCACATATTCCGTCGGCATGGGCACCCACGTCCCCCAGAACGCCAGCGGGACCAGCGATATGTCCCCGCCGGGAGCCGAAACCACCAGATACTCACCAAAGTTGGAGTAGCTGGCCGGGTAGTCCACGGGCTCCCAGATTGTGGCTCCCACCGCCATCACGCCGGTGCAAGCCGCCGGGTAGAAGGTCCGGTTCATGCTGTCGCCTTCGTTGCCCGCTGCTGCCACGATCAGCGCGCCATGCTCCCAGGCATAGTCCACGGCATCCTGCTCCGCTTGCGAGTAGTAGACGTCGCCGGCGCTGATGTTGATGACAACCGCTCCGTGGTCCACCGCCCACAGGATGCCAGCTACGATGTCAGCCTCGGTGCCATTGCCAGTATTATCAAACGCCTTGATTGGCATTATCTGACAGTTGTAGCCCAGTCCGGCAGTGCCGTCCCCGCCTCCCCCGCCCCCATTATTGGGGGCCGCTCCTATCACGCCCGCGATGGCCGTGCCGTGGCCATAGTCGTCCGCAAAGTCCGTCGGGACAGAGCCGACGCGCACGTTTTGCCCATCAATCAAGTCTACCTGCCCGCCGAAGGCCGCATCCGGACTGGCGCCGCCGGCGTTAATGAAATCAGGATGAGATACGCCATCGGTGCCACCGAAGTCAATGCCGGTGTCAATCACGGCGACCTTCACCGCATTGGGCGGCTTGGTGGCCGAAGTGTAGTAGGTATTGGGCCAGACGTTCCAGGCCTCGAGAGCCTGCACAACGTGCAGCCCCCACTGGAACCACGTCGCCTCCGCACTCGGGTCGAACGGCGCGATCAGAGCGTCCAGGTTGTTGTATGCCGGATCGTTGGGCGCAGCCAGCAGCACCTGTCGGTGATAGTTGGGTTCAGCATAGCGGACGCCCGGGAGCTGGGCTATATTGGCACACAAATCGCCCACCTCGCCTTGCCCAACCCTCATCAGCCGGGCTCCTATCTGCGGGAAATTGCGTACTGTGCTCGCCCCGTGCATCACTGCGAGGCTTTGCAGCGTTGCTACGGGCACATTCGGCTCAAAGCCGACCACAATTTCCCCGGGTACGGCCGCTGGACCGTGCACTTGTGGTATTATCGGCTGCGCGGGGACTACAGAAGCTACGACCAGTAGGACGAGGACGATTCCTATCAAACGCGCGGCGTGCCTTATCATTTGCCCATGTCGCTCCTCATTCAATGTCTTCACGTCGTCACGCCTTATGGGGTACGTGCGGTATTGCGACAGGTAACACTCTAGTCCTGGGCTGACTGACTTAATCCATGTTCCTCGCTAACTAGTATTATACCCACATTCTTGCTCTATATTCGTCGTTCGCCGCCGGCGCTGCTTTCTCCTGCGTAGGATTTGTTCCCCGATGTCCGTAGCCGGCAACGAAACTGCCGCCCTGGTGAGCCAGGGGCGGCAGTAGACAGTTGGCTGGAGTGTGCAGACTTGCACTACTGGTGGTGGTATATCCACAACTGGATGAAGAGGGTAGCGTCGTGGATATCAATGACGCCATCGGGCTGAGAGGAAATACCGGGGATGCTGCCTGTGTAGGGAGCAATATCACAGCGCGCGTCAACCTGCGGGGTCTGCTGATGGGCCCCTATCCACGCAGTTATAAAGATATTGGCGTCATCAATGTCCACATTGCCATCGCCATCAAAATCGCCGGCCAGCGGCGGTGCTCCGGTGAAATCAATGCCAGTAGCATCGCCGGCGCTCGCGTTGACCGTCACTTGCTCGCTGGCTGGCGTGAAGCTGTATTCACCGAAGGTCGGGGTTACCGTGTAGGTGCCCGCCAGCAGCCCCTGGATTATGTAGGTGCCGTCGGTGACAGTGGTAGCCGCGTGCCCATCGGCGGTAACCTCGACGCCGACCAGAGGCTGGTCAGCCGGGTCGGTGACGGTGCCCGAAATCGAGTAGGTGGGCGGCGGGGTCTGATTCTCGCAACTTACCGTGACCCCGCGGTCGCGCAATGCCTGGACATCCTGGCTGGCCTGAGAGCCTGCACTGATATCCAGCCAATTATCGTCCAGCCCGACCAGGTCCCTCGTTCCCAGACCGCTATTGGCGACCAGCGGGCCTATGTCGCTAATCTGGTTGCTGTCCAGATAAAGGTCCTGCAGGCTGGTAAGACCCGCCAGCGGCGAGGGGTCGCTGATCTGGTTCTCAAACAGCCAGAGCACCGTCACGCTGGCTAGGCCCGCCTGCGGGGCGAGATCGCTTATCTGGTTGCCGTCCAGATAAAGCTCCGTCAGGCCGGTGCAATACTCCAGCCCCGCCAGATTCGATATATCACGCGATGAAGCCCACAGCCAGGCCAAGTCCACCAGATCGGAGTCATATATGTCACCGGTGGGCTTGCCAATGTCAACCCGTATTAGCGCATCCAGATTCTCGTCGGGGAAGTCCACGACCACAGCGAGGGCTGGCGTCGAGGAGCTCACCAGCAGCAGAATGCTCAGGAGCGGCAAGACGCGCCAACTGCGGGATTCAGCCGAATTCATAGGTCACTCGTGCCTCTACGGTCGCCGGCGTGGCAGTCGCTTGCTTCTACAGTGAGTCATGTAGCAACTATGAGGCCAAACTGGCGATCTTATCCGGCTAAACCCCGCTACTCCAGATTCTCTCCCACGCAGCAGCGATTCCGGCTGGATTCCTCACGCCTTCATTCATAGTACTTCATGAAGCCGTCGGCAAGCTTAGTCGCCTGGTCCTGTCCGCTGGTCGCAATGATCGCCGATTCGAGTTGCTCGCGAGTAACGCTCTGCTGGGGCTGGAATGTCTCGCTGGTTGCGTATGCTATCATGCTGTGCAGGAGGTAGCGCGTGGCCGCATAGGCCTCGTAGGTCGGGGCAATCTTCAGGCTGGTCGCCAGCAGCGCGCCCTTCCCCACAGCCACCTCGAACAGGTATGCCTTGTCGGCCATCGTCCGATAGTGGTCAAGCGAGCGGATGATCGGAGCGATGCGCCCGGAGCCAAAGGGCGTAAGCTCGATCGGATAGACGCCGCTGATGAGGTGGACGAAGTTCAGATCGCACCAGCCCTCGTGGGGGTATTCGCCCAGCGCGGGATGCTCGCGCACGACTGTCCCCATGTTCCCGTGCTGCCCCGTCAGGTAGGGAATGGTGCGAGTCAGGAAAGGCAGGTCCGTGACAATGTGGGCCAGCCAGTCGCCCGGTGCCCGGCATCTGGCAATCCCGTTCGCAAGTCATCTCGAGCCCAAATCTGGCCCAACCACCCCCCAAACGCCCGCAAGCAACTCTGGTGCGGGTGTCCACCAACGCTGCAATTCGAGCCCGTGCGCGGTCATGCGAAAGTGCCGGAAGGGGCGCTCATGCGCCGGAGGCGGGCCCATCGCGATTCGAAAGCTCAAATCCGCCGGGAAAAGCAGCGCGCATTGCAGGTTGATGCTGCTGATCGGCACGCCGGGCGCCGCCGCAAAGTTCATAGTGCGGTCAATATGGCCGTAATTCTCGCGGATTAGGTGCCCCAGCGTGTTGTAACGGGAAAAATCGTGTTGTACTATTGTATTAGTACTTTGGTACAGTTGCTGGTACTCATTCGCCGCGCAGATGACGCCGTCCTGCGCCCAGCGTACCTCCACCTGCTCGTGGTCGTATTCGACGATGGCGGCGGCGGGTGGGTTGCCCCCGGCGACGATCATGTTCGTGCCCACGGCGCGGGGGGTATTCTTAATGATCTCGACTCCCTCGGCGACGGTGCGCGCGTACTGGGCGACCTTGCGCAGCATAAAGCAGGTCGAAAGCCCCTCCAGCGAGTTGGCACGAGCGCCGGAGGCGGTGTTATTGGCCACGACGATGCCGGCGCTGTTCATCGCCGTCCAGCCGTTGATAATGCCCGCCCAGGAAGCGGTCACGAAGGGCAGGCCGCGGTCGGGGGTGTAGTGGAGCAGGACCATCCCGTACCCGGCGATGCCGTGGTCCCAGTAGTCCATATTGCGCCCGACAAGGCACTCGCCGCTGCTGGTGGCCGGGCCGAAGACCGCGTAGGAGGTGCAGTAGATGCCGCCGGCGTCCGTGGGCAGCCCGCGCCAGACATCGCCGAAAAGCTGCGCCGCCACCAGCTCGTCGTAGTCAACTTGCGCGGCCCGGGCCAGGGCCCGCAGCTCCTGGCGGAACTCGGGGGGCAGATAGCGTTCCATCACCCGCGCGCCGCTTATCAGGGTCTGGTACTGCGCGGGCGTGGGCGCTTCCCCGTTGATAAGGTCGGTCAGCACGCGCGGGATGAGCCGGCGCAGCATCATACCGTGCTGGCGGCCCATTTCCTGGGGCGTACCTTCC
>CAYNMY010000177.1:0-1332 GCA_964398275.1 uncultured Armatimonadia bacterium
AGTTTATGTATATATATTATAAAGCAGCCCCAGTCTTAAATTACTCATAAATATGCCCTGCTGGTATACTAGCGGCAGTTGGGCGATGCCTTCGCCGCCGCGCAGCCCCAGCGCCGCACAGCTCACACGCTCGGCCTTGCTTACCCAGTAGAAGAACCAACAACTGAGGCTGGTTTCGGTGGACAGCAGGAAGCCAATCCCGATCATGAAGGGATAGAAGGCGATGCTCACCGGCCTGATCGCCGCCCACGGCATCGCCGTGAGGCCCCGAGCCGACGAGCGCGCCTTCAGCCAGATAGTAGGAAAGGCCGGATACAGATAATGGATAAAGTTGATGCTTTGCAGCAACACCGGGACCAGGAAGCCGGCCCACATTAGCCGGCTCGTCCAGAAGCCCCGGCCCGGCTCGGCGCCGGCCATTGCCAGGGGCAGTTGCGCCAGGGGAAAGTTCAGCCGTTCCCGGTTCACCCACTGCTCGGCAACCAGATTGGAAAGCGCCCACGTCCCGGCCACCAGCAGCGTAGCGAATATCAGCCAGAAAGCCAGCGGAGCCGCCCAGGCCCGCAAGGTGGCCACGCTGTAGAGCGTGCCACTGGCCTCGTAGAAGCCTTCGATGGCTCGGGGGTCATTGACCGTCAGCCACCAGGGCGTGTGCTCGAAGAACGATTCCCAGTTGTTCTCGGGGGTCGCGTAGTAGTGTCCGGCGGGCAGCGTGGTGACCAGGAACGCCAGCATGCCCGAGCCGCCCACGGTAGTGGTGACAATCGTCATCACGTAAATGACCAGCAGTTCCGCGGGCCGCAGCCGCCAGCTTCGCCGTATCAGACCCAGACCGGCGGCCAGCGCCACTGCTACAAGCAGTACGAAGACGCCCCCGAGCGTAAGCGAAGTCTGGCCCCACACCAGCGCCTGGACAATCTCGTAGCCGTAGTTGCCAAAGTAGAATCCGACCAGACTCAATACCGCGCCAATCCAGATCGCACGCCACGGGGAGACGTGCTCAGCAGCGGAATCGTCCTGTCCGGGCGAAGGCAGCTTCACTCATTGATTCCTTTTCGACCCGGTATGGGGATGTTGTCGGCGCAACATTCCCCCCTGCAAGTGAAAGGCCGACAGGCGAGACGCCTGTCGTACCGGAAACGGATGGGCGGATATTTCGCACTGTGCGCTCAACATTCGCCCCTGCAAGTGAAAGGCCGACAGGCGAGACGCCTGTCGTACCGGAAACGGACGGGCGGATGTTTCGCGCTGTGCCCTCAACATTCGCCCCTACAAGGGAAAGGCCGACAGGCGAGACGCCTGTCGTACCGGAAACGGACGGGCGGATGTTTC
>CAYNMY010000177.1:1432-5328 GCA_964398275.1 uncultured Armatimonadia bacterium
TGTGCCCTCAACATTCGCCCCTACAAGGGAAAGGCCGACAGGCGAGACGCCTGTCATACCGGAAACGGACGGGCGAATGTTTCGCACTGTGCCCTCAACATTCGCTCCTACGTATTTGCAGGCTCCAGAGCAGCGGCGATGACCTCGTCCACACTGTCCACGAAGACGAAATTGATCCCCCCACGCAGGTCCTCTTCCATGTCCAGGACCGCGCCTTCATTCTGAGCAGGCAGGATCACGGTATCTAATCCGGCGCGCCGTGCCGCCAGCACTTTCTCCTTGATGCCGCCGACCGGCAGGACCTTGCCGCGCAGCGTGATCTCGCCGGTCATCGCCACATTGCTCTTCGCCAGCCGACCGGTGAGCAGCGAGCTCAGCGCAGCGGCCATAGCTACTCCGGCGGAGGGCCCATCTTTGGGCGTTGCGCCGCTGGGCACGTGTATGTGGATGTCGCTTTTCTCGTAGAAATTGGGTTCGATGCCCAGCGCCTCGGCATTGCTGCGCACCCAACTAAGCGCGGCCTGCGCCGATTCCTGCATGACCTCGCCCAATTGCCCGGTCAGCGTCAGGCTCTTTTTTCCGGGCATCCGCGAGGCCTCCACGAACAGAATCTCCCCGCCGGCCTCGGTCCAGGCCAGGCCGGTAGCCACGCCCGGAACCGTGATGCGCTCCGCCGCGCTATGGAAGAACTGTTGGTGGCCCAGGAAATCCTCCAGGTCGCCCACCTTCACCGAAACAGTCCCGGTTTCGCCGCCAGCAACACCGCGGGCGACCTTGCGACAGATTGTCGCGACGGTACGCTCGAGGTTACGGACGCCGGCTTCCCGCGTGTAGTTGCTGATTATGCGGCGCAGCGCGCCGTCGCTGATGCGTACTTGCTTCGCCGTTAGCCCGTGCTCGGAGCGCTGCCGGGGAATGAGATAACGCGTGGCGATGTGCATCTTCTCTTCGTCGGTATATCCGGGCAGGTGCAGGACCTCCATACGGTCCAGCAGCGCAGGGGGGACGGTAGCTGTGATATTGCCGGTGGTGATGAACATAACTCGCGACAGATCAAAGGGAATCTCCAGGTAGTGATCCGAGAAGGTATCATTCTGCGCGGGGTCGAGGACCTCCAACAGCGCCGAGGACGGATCACCACGAAAGTCGGCCCCGATCTTGTCCACCTCGTCAAGCATAAAGACCGGATTGTTCGTGCCCACGGTGCGCAGGCCCTGGATAATACGACCGGGCAGCGCGCCGACGTAAGTGCGCCGGTGCCCGCGGATCTCCGCCTCGTCACGCACACCGCCCAACGACATACGGATGAACTCGCGGCCCGTAGCCCGCGCGATACTCCGGCCCAGGGACGTCTTCCCAACTCCCGGCGGCCCCACAAAACACAGAATCGGACCCTTCAGATCGGGCTTAATCTGGCGGACGGCCAGGTATTCAACGATGCGGTCCTTGACGTCTTTGAGGTCGTAGTGGTCCCGATCAAGGACGTCTTGGGCCCGGTCAACATCAATATGCTCCTCGGAACTGACGAACCAGGGCAGCTCGAGGATCCATTCCAGATAGGTACGCACCACACTGTGCTCGGGCGCTGCCGGATTCATCCGCGCCAGCCGGTCCAGTTCGCGCTCAGCGACCTCGCGGGCCGCCTCGGTGAGCTGGGTTTCCGCCAGCCGCTGGCGCAGCTCCGCGATCTCCTCATCCTCGCCCTCTTCGCCCAGCTCCCGGCGGATCGCCTTGAGCTGCTCACGCAGGTAAAAATCACGCTGCGCCTTCCCGACCTCTTCCTGGATATCGGCGGAAAGTCGGCGCGCGGCCTGCAGGCGAACAAGCTGCTCGTGGGCCGCCTTGTGAACCAGCGTCAGCCGCCGGCGCACATCCGCCGTCTCCAGCATCTCCTGGCGCACGGCCAGGTCAACCTCCAGCGCCGAGCCCACTAAATCAGACAGTACCGAGATCTCCGGCACGTTGAGGGCCTGCACGAAGGCCTCCTCGGGCAACCCCGAAAGTGCCACAATCTGCTCGAAAGTATCAAGCAGGCTCTGGCGCAGCGCCTGGACCTGTTCATCGGATTCGTCGGTGGCGATATCCTCCAGCACCGTCACCCGGGCGACCCGGTACGGCGTGGTCTGGATAGACTCGTCAATGCGAATGCGCGCAACGCCGCGAATGAGGATCCGGCGCGTCTCGTCGGGCATCTGGAGCATCTTGTGAAGGTGGGCCACAGAGCCGATCTGATACATCGGCCCCTCGCCGGTAGATTCCTCCCCCGCCGGCTGGCGGGTCACACAGCCGAGGAAACGGTCCCCGGCAACCACCGCGTTGACAAGCTCGGCGTCGTCCTCGCGCACCACCAGTGGCACCATCATGTGGGGAAAGACAACCAGATCGGTTACCGCAAGAATCGGCAACTCGGAGGGCAGACTAACTTCGGGAATAAGGTCCTGGGATTCCATCAAGTCACTCCGTAATCTACGTCAGGGGCTAATCAACTGGTACCGAGCGAGGTGATTTCGGCCGCGACTCGGCCTTCGGCAGACTCACGACCAGGAACCCATCGCTGTAGTGAGCGGTGGCCCCGCTCTCGTCTATCTCAACCGGCAAGCGAATCTGGCGACGGAACGGACCGCACTCAATCTCCATATTGTGATACTTGCGCGGCTGTCCGGCGGCGGGGTCGCTGCGCTCGCCACTGATCGTCAGCAGATGTTCGTCTGCCATTATGGTGATACTAATGGTGGTGGGATCAATGCCCGCAATCTCCATACGCACCACCACTTCCCCGTCCGTCTCGTAAACGTCAACCGGGGGAGCAAAGCTCGGAGCCGGCGCCCTCAGGGCGGATCGCTGTACCGAGAAAACTGACAGCGCTCGCCATCCCCCGCTGCGGCCCAGTGAAGACTCCTGGTCGGACTTAGGCATCAAAAAGGTGAAAGACATCCTCCGCGCTCCTCGCTGCTTGGTAGCTGCCGTGATGTCCCGGGCGCATCATCCAGGTTAATTATAATAGCACAGCACCTTCGCTGCAAGGCCCAGGGGGAGAAGGTTGCCTGCAGGCCGCCGCCGAATATCCTTGCCATGAGAAGATCAGCACGGATCTCATTGCTTCTTGCTATACTCCTGCTTCTGCCCTGTGCCGACCGGCTGGGCGCCGCCGTTGTCACCGACCCCGACGAGCCGGCCCAAGTCGGTGTTACGCGTGTTGTCATAGCAGAACTGGGCATCTCTATGGAGCTGCCGCAGGACTGGCGCCTTGGTGAGGTCAGTCCCACAGCGGCGCGACTGGTTCCCAACGGTGAGGAAAGCTGGCCGGTCGAGATCGTCACCTGGACCAGTCCGGCACCGGAACGCACCGCCGAGCAGGCAGTGATCGCCCATGAGCAACTGCTGGGGCAGACCTGGCAGTACCAGCGGGAGAGCCTCGAGCCGTTCACCACCGAATCGGGCTGGCCGGGGCTGATGGTCAGCGGGACGATCATAACTGAGCAAGGCACGTCCTACACTGCGCTGTTTGCCGGCTACGCGCTCCCCGATCGCTACCTGGTCGTCGGAACCTTCTGCTCGCCGGAGCAGCGTGAGTCGCTCACATCGCGCGTCTTTGCTCCGCTGCTCGCCAGTGTCGCCCCCTCGCCGATGCTCCTCGCGTTGACCGACCGACCGCCCACGGCCCCTGCGCCCCCCGAGCTGCCAGCTCCGGTCGCTCCACCCGTGTCAGCCGAGCCTGCAGCGCCAGCGGAACCCGGCGTATCCACGGCACCCCCAGTGTCACCAGCCCCTTCACCGATGCTCCTCGCGTTGACCGACCGACCGCCCACGGCCCCTGCGCCACCCGAGCTGCCGGCCCCGGTCTGGCCGCCTGTCCCAGCAGACCCGGCGGCTCCAGCGCGACCCGCGGCCCCCAC
>CAYNMY010000178.1:0-5212 GCA_964398275.1 uncultured Armatimonadia bacterium
GGTGCCTGAGGGGGTGGATGGCTATAGCATGGTGCCCTTCGTAAGCGGAGACGGGCCTCGGGGCGAGGAAAATGGCTTCGTCGAGGGGCAGACTAATACGGTCTTCGGGCCCGCAATGGGTGTGGAGAACTCCCGGTGGAGCACTGAAGAACATGAGCGGATCGCTGCTGATGTGGGTAGGACAATTATCACACCTCAGGGCTGGAAGCTGACGCTACGGGAGCGAGATCACAACGATCTGTACAATCTGTGCGAAGATCCGTATGAATTGGAGAATCTTTACGCTCGCTCCGAGGTGGCTAGCGAGGCTGAGGAACTAACTGCGAAAATTGGGGCGTGGCGTCAGCGCACGGCGATCCGTCGCCCGACGAAATACGCGCATACGACGAGGAATTATGCTCGTAATCGTCCAAGCAGGGAGGCTCAGTCTCGCAGGTTCAGCCCACCGTCCACGCATATCACCTGGCCGGTGATGTAGGCCGCCTGGTCTGAGGCCAGGAACGCTACCAGACCGGCGATATCATCGGGCTGGCCAAATCGGGATAGCGGAATCCTAGCGAGCATGGCCTCCCGGTGAGCTTCTTCCATATCGCCGATAAGGTCCGTCTCGATGATTCCCGGGGCGATCGCATTGACCGTTATTCCCTGGCCGGCCAGCTCGCGAGCAGCGGCCTTGGTCATGCCGATGAGCCCGGCTTTGGCGGCGGCGTAGTTGGTGCGGCGCAGGTCGCCCATCAGCCCGGCGTCGGAAGATATGTTGATCATCCGCCCCCACCTGTTGCGCAGCATCATCTTCGCCGCCAGCTTCGCGCACCGCCACGCTCCCGCCAGGCAGACCTGCAGGACCTCCTGGAACTGCTCCTCGCTCATAAACGCCAGGTACTGGTCGCGGACGATCCCGGCATTGTTGACCAGAATGTCCAGCCCGCCGAATTCGTCCTTGATGTCGGCAAACATCTGATTAACTTGCTCCGGTGCGCTTATGTCGGCCTGGGCCACGAGTGCGCGCCGGCCCAGTTGCTGAACCATGTCGGCCACTGCCGTCGCATGCTCTTCGGCGCGGTGATAATGCACCACCACGTCCGCGCCGCACTCCCCGAGCCACAGCGCGATCGCGCGCCCGATGCCCCCGGATGCGCCGGTTACCAGCGCTCGCTTCTCCGTCAGATCATAGGTCATTGCTGCTTTGTGTCCTCCAGGTAGGCGCGGATATAAACTTCGCTCAGGGGGCGGTCCTCGCCCAGCCACTGGGCCACCTCGGCTAGCTCAACGCTGGCTTCCCGCGCCAGGTGCCGCGCCGCCGGCGTCGCTCGTAGTCTGCCCTGGCTCATAGGCGCCGGAATTGTGGGCAGCGCAATATCGAGATCCAGCGCCAGGTCCGGCTTTTGGCGGTATTCTTCCATCAACTGGGCATTCTGCTGCTCGATGCCCTCCGGCAGCGGCTCGTCAAGCGCCCCGACAAAGGCGATCGCGTACCCTACCGGCACTGTGCTGCCCTCGTTGCAATAGGTCTTTCTCAGTATTCCGTCCTCGGGCACCTCGTATTCGAACGTGACCTTCTCGGTGATGATCTCGCAGAGCGACTGGCCCGCCTCAACGGGCTCGCGTTCTTGCTTAAGCCAGCGGTTGACGGTGACTTCATCCAGATTTGCCGCCCACTTTTCGATGAGAACGAGATAACCCACGGTCGGCTCCGGGGTCTGCCGGAATGCTTCCACGAAGCGAGTATACCAGCGGCCTTGTTGTGGAGTCAACAAAGCGCGCGGCTGGGACGTCTAATGAACATGAGAAGGTGAACTGAGCACTTGGGCGAAGGATACCGTGGCATGCGACTAATCCAACTCGGACTGATAATTACACTCATCTGCCTGCCGTTCGGGCTGTGCGCGCAGGCATGGGCCAGCGATATTGTCTGGGACTTCGAGGCGGACACCGGGGACTGGCAGCTATCGCCGATTGACCCGGGCAGCCTGGCGGTGGCGCGCAGCCCGCAGCAGGCGCGTGAGGGCAGCGGGTCGCTGAGAATCAGCGGAAAGCTGCCCGGCGGCTTCGGGGCTGCGTACGACCCCTGGCGCGACTGGGCTGTCTTCACCCGGCTCAGCTTCGATATCTACATTCCCGCTGGTGTACCGCAGGCCTTCGACCTCCAGGTCTACCTCAAGGATCGCCACTATTACTGGTATCAGGCCAGCCCGTATCGCGACCCGCAATCAGGCAAGCCGACGGGTCTGCGCCGGCCCGGACAGTGGACGCGCGTCAGCCTGGACCTGGGCGACCAATCGCGCGACTGGCAGCCTGCCGGCCACTGCAAGGCCTGGTACGACGCCACCTGCCGCCCCCGCGAATTCGGCTTCCGCTTCTTCGGGAGCAAGGCCTGGGAAGGGGCGGTCTACCTCGATAATATCACGCTCAGAGGCCACGAGCCGCCGCTGGGGCCCCGGACTACCATCAGGCCGTCAGCAATCAACTACGGGCTGAATCCGGAGCCTGATTGCACCGCTCTGCCGCAGTACGAGAAGTTCGAATTGACCTGGCCGGTGGCGCGGCGCTACAGCAATCCGTACGACCCGAAGGTGGTGGCGGTCACCGGGCACTTCCAGGATGCCGACGGGCAGACCATCACGGTGCCGGGCTTCTACTACCAGGCGTACGAGCGTCATAAGAGCGCCGAGGGTTACGAGCGCCTGACTCCCGTGGGCGGGCCGCAGTGGAAGGTACGGTTCGCTCCGCGCGAGCAGGGCGAGTATCGCTATTTCGTCAGCATCGCCGACGCCCAGGATGAGCGCCGCTCGCGCGAGGCCCAGTTCACGGTGACGACGCCGCAACACGCCGAAGGATACCTGCGCGTCAGCACGCAAGACTCCCGTTACTTCGAATTCGAGAGTGGTGACTTCTTCTACCCCCTGAGCATCAACATGCGCGACGGTGGCGACCAGGCCGAAGCTCAGGCCGGCACCTACGCCTTCGAACACTTCTTCAAGTTGTTCGCCGATAGTGGTATCAGGCTGGTGCGCACCTGGATGTGTCCGTGGTGGGCGGGACTGGAGTGGAGCGAGAAGTACCACTCGCGCTTCGATGACCTGGGGCGCTATTCGATGTACAACGCCTGGCGGCTGGACTACGCGGTGGACCTCGCCGCGCAACACGACCTCTACCTGCAAATCAGTCTTAACCGCCACGGGCAACTGCGCCGTGACAAGTACGACGCCGAGTGGGCATACAACCCGTATTCGGTCAACAACGGCGGCTTTTTGCCCAGCCCGGCGATGTACTTCACCAGCCAGCGTGCCCGGGACCTCTTCCGCCAGCAGCTCCGCTACGCCGTCGCCCGCTGGGGCTACAGCCGCAACCTGATGACCTGGGAGCTGTTCAACGAGGTGGACCTGGTCGAGGCGTACCGGCCCGCGGAAGTCGCGGCCTGGCATGCTGAGATGGCCGACTACCTGCGCAGCATTGATCCGTGGGCGCACATCATCACTACCCACGTCGCGCTTTACTGGCTCAGCGGTGACGAGCTCTGGCAACTGCCGCAGATGGAGTATGTGCAATCCGACTCGTACTGGGGAAAGCAGGATCGCCGGGACCGGTGCATGAATGAGTCGTACCGCAAGCGCATGCACTACGAAAAGCCGTTCATCTTCATCGAGTACGGTCCCAAGACCGCCGACTTGCCGGTGCCGGCCTCGCGCTGGCGCCAGGAGTTCCGCTGCGGGCTGTGGGTCTCTACGCTGATGCCGCATGGTGCGCCGGCGGCGTTCTGGTATCCACTGCAGTGGGAAGAGCACAAGCTGCAGCGCTATCAGAGCGCAGTCCAGGCCTTCAACGAGGGTGAAGACCGCCGGGGGAAGGGCCTGAAGCTGAGCCAGCCAACGGTTCTGCCGCCCGGTCGGCTCAATGTCCAGGCGATGCAGAATGAAGACAGCGCCTACTTCTACGTCTACAACTTCGCCAGCCTGGGGGTGGAAGATCCCACGCAAATCACCGACCCCGTCTCCGGCGGCACAGTAATGCTCACCGGCCTGCGCGACGGTGAATACCAGGTCGAGTTCTGGGATACGCTGAGCGGCCGCGTTTATGACCAGACTGAGATTGTCGTAGGCAACGGCATCGCGACTGTTGATTTGCCCACCGTCGCCCCGGACCTGGCCGTCAAGGTCAAGAGGCGCTGATGGGCGAGCGGCCTGCCCGCTGTTGCCTTCCCCTCACGGTAGGAGCGACATTCCTGTCGCGATTGCCTTTTGCTCAGTACGACAGGCGTCCCGCCTGTCGCCTCTGCCTCCGGAGGGGCCGGTTGAACGCAGTGAAGCCGGCCCGCAGCTCGACGAACTCGGTGCGGGCACGAACGGGGGCCGGCCTGCATTTCATGTCGCATGGGGAGAGGAATCACATGAAGTCGCATACCGAATACCTCTGGTTCAACACCGAAAATCATCGTGAGTACAAAAACATTACTTCGCAGGTAGCCGACGCGGTCGCCCAGAGTGGGGTAGGGGAGGGGATGGTGCTGGTCTCGGCGATGCACATCACGGCTGGGGTCTACGTTAACGACGCTGAGTCTGGGCTGATCCAGGACATTGACGACTGGCTGGAGGGGCTGGCGCCCTTCGATCCCGACTATCGTCACCACCGTACCGGCGAGACCAACGGCGATGCCCATTTGAAGAGCTTGTTAATCCACCACGAGGTCATCGTGCCGATTACCGAAGGCCAGCTCGACCTCGGCCCCTGGCAGCAGATCTACTATGCCGAGTTCGACGGGCAGCGCCGCAAGCGCGTCATTGTCAAGGTGATGGGGGAGTAGTTGCCGCCTTCCCCTTGTCCGCCGTAGGGGCGCTGCTTGCTGCGCCCCGCCGTTTCTGCAGGTACGAACGTGGGCCAGCCTCGGCGAGGCTCGACAGGCCCCTCCGGCAGCCGCCTCGATGACAGCGTCAAAGCCAGGACCAGTTCGACTAGGCTGCGGCTGCGGTGTGCTTGCTGCAGTTGCTGCAGAGGATGCGGCAGTTGCTGATGTTGCCGGGGCCGTCGGGGTCAATGCGATGCACGCGCCAGCCGTCAGGTGCGTCTTCTCCCTGGCCGACTAAACGCAGGAATTGGGTGCACCGGCCCTCGGCGTCGCTGGTGTGGTCGCAGTCCGGGTCGGTACACTCGCACCGGTGTCCGCACGCCTGGAAGCCTTGGTGGATGACCGCATGAGGGAACGCTTGCTCCATCT
>CAYNMY010000179.1:0-5202 GCA_964398275.1 uncultured Armatimonadia bacterium
GCTACCGGCGTTCGGGCAAAGCCCCATAGCGATGCGCCCAGGGCCAGGGCGGACTATACGCACGCTGCCTTAATGTGCGTGGAGAACTGCAAGTCGGGCCAGTAGTAGCCCAGCCACGGGCCCCAGCGCTGGACCAGGTAGCCGCTCACGGCATAGTAGTAACCCAGCGCGCACACGCCGGCTGCCCCTGTTCCCAACGCCACCGCCGCCATTGCGCTTCTCGTTACCGTGGAGACCATCAGCGTGAAAGCAAACAGGCCCACTGCCAGCGCAACACTGATAATGATCGGGGTGGGCACACAACTTTCGAGTGCCTCCACCGGGTCATAGCCGGCCCGGCTGATCAAGCCCATGCATATCGCGAAGCTCAGCGTAATCAGCACGACCAGCGTGATAACGGTCACGCCGACCTTGACCGCCCACACGCGCGTCCGGCTCACCGGCCACGAGCTTAGGAAGCTCAGATTAGCGCCACTTTCCCGGGCAAAGGTGTTCGCACCGCCCAGCAGCGCCGCCGTCAGGCTCATCACCCAGCAGAACCCCAGCGAGATGCCCACAAAGCGCTGCTCGTTCCAGTTGTACGCCGCATCCACGATGCCAAGTATGATTGCCGATGCCAGGAGCACCACAAACGCGGGCAGAAGCTCACGAAATTCCTTCCAGATCAGCGCTTTCATCGCTTCAACCATCCCTTCTCTGATCGCAGCAGGATCGTCTCTTCGCCGGTCTCAGCATCGAGGCTGACGATCTCTTTGTGATCGCGCACTACCACCACCCCTCCATCTGCCGTCCAACCGCCAATCACGAACTCGTTAGAGGCCCCGCTTCCCTCGGCCAGGTGCCGCAGCTGTGATCCGTCGGCGTTGGCCGCCCACAACTGCAGCGGGCCGGCCGACTCCTCCTCACTTGCTGGGCGTCGCTGGGTATGAAAGGCTGCCTTCTTTCCGTCCTGCGACCAGTGTATTAGCACGATCGGGTGGCCCTCCCACGCCTCTCCCGAGAGCTTCCTGATGACACGCTGCTGCTCCAGGTCCACAATCTCGATGGCCCTATCCCGCCGCACCCACAGGTAACGCAGGCTCCTCGAGCGGATGTTGGCAAAGGGGCTCCCGGCCAATTCTATCCTGGCCGTGCCGTCAAGGCGTTCCAGTATGGCCCTGTAGACATATTCGGTATCTTGCCCCTCTTTTCTGATCTCTTCCGTGTGCCGCCACTGAATCCACTCAGCGCCGGGCAGTATCGTCGGCCCGCTGAATCCAGCAGGCCTCCGGGCCAGCGGCCCGACAAACTTGCCCCCCGGCATTTCCATCGCCCACAGACCGCGTACTCGCGGCTTGTCTTTATCTTCGCGGGAGAAGTAGACGCGGCTGTCGTCGGAAGCCCAGTCGTAGGAGGCGGACACCCCAGCGCGATCCGGCAGCCGTGCGCTGATAGCTTCCACCCGCGGCTTCAGGCGGAAGAAGGTATTCTCCACCTCCAGGTAGTTGCCCTGGGGGGAGAAATCTACGCCATACCTGTCGCTGGCGTACTCGACAGGCAGGCGCGTCCACTGGTCAGTTGACAGATCGAGCAGCCACGCCCAGACCAGCTTCTTTGCGGGTAAGAAATGAAAGTGAGCCTGGTGATCTCCCCAGATTACGCCCACCTGCCGGCTATCGCCCGACCAGGACGAGGTTATTACCGGTCCCCGGGCCAGGCACCGCAAGCTGGTTCCGTCGCCACGCATTAGCCACAGTCTCATTTCCCCCGTCGGGCTGATTCCCCCCAATGGGTAGAACCAGTCGGCGAACACAATCCGCTCCCCGTCGGGACTGGTCGAGGCCCAGTCAATCTGCCCGATGTCTTCCGGTCCCGGCTCGCCCAGGTATCTCACGCCGACAAAGAAGAGCGGCACTGTGACCACGAACAGAGCAGTCCCGAGCGCCACTGTCCGCCAGTAGCGTCGCCCGTACGCCAGCGGCGGCGCGCCGATGAATCCGTATCCCGAAGCGATCAGCAGCCCACCGCCAAGCAGCACTGCCAACAGTATCGGCGTCGTGACAGGTGTTGCAGTGTAGAGCATGCCCAACTGCGGCCCCCAGAAGCGCGGCAGCACGTCCGCCGTCAAGAACATCCAGAACAGCCCCAGCAGCAGGCAACTCAGCGCCGCCACCAGCACCGCCTCAAACGCATGTCGCCGAATCCCCGAGAGCACAAAGCCCATCGCGAACATAAAGAAGGTAATCGCGATATGCAGCCACAGGCTGGCTACCCCGAACTCCTCCGCCTCCAGCAGGAAATCGGTCAGAAACTCCGGATGGGCGATGGCTGTCAGACCCACGAGCAATGCGTAGACCAGTGCCAGTACCAGCAGCGCCGTCACCAGCTTAACGCTCCAGATACGCGCCCGCGAAACGGGCATCGCCCCTTGCAGAATGTCGGTCCCCCACTGCCGTTCCCGGGCCAGTGCCCAGCAGCCGGCCAGCAAGCCCAGGAGCGGCCCGACCAATAACAGGAACACCGACGGCAGCATCCTCAGTCCATTCGACGACTCGGGGTACCGTAGGCCGTTCAGCGCCAGTAGCGCTTGGATTGCCACAACTACCGCTGCCGGCACCGCCAGCTCCCGCACTTCTTTCCAGATGAGTGCTTTCATTATCATCCGTTCACCAACTAATCCGCCCTAACTGGGGCTGGTCGAGTGCGCACATAGGCCACAAAGATATCCTCCAGGCTGCAATCCTGCACTTCCAGATTACTCGCGCCTGCGACGCGCAGTGGCTCCAACTTCTCCGGCGCGAAGTCGGCAATGATATATGCTTGGCGGCGCCCTTCGCCCTCCTGCTGGAGCAGGCCAGGCACGTCCAATTCCCCCGCCTCATCCGGCAGGGTCACCACCACCCGCTTGACTGAGCTTTTCAACTCCTCCAGCGGAGACTGTATGATAAGCCTGCCCTCGTCCAGGATGCCTATCCAGTCGGCGACGCGCTCGACGTCGTCAATGATATGCGACGAGAAGAAGACGGTCGTGCCCGCCTCCTGGAGCACGCCGACGATACTCTCGATGAACTCGCGCCGCACCAACGCGTCCAGCCCGGAGGTCGGATCGTCCAGTATCAGCAGCTTGGGCTGCGAGGCCAGCGCCAGCGTCAGCGCCACCTTCCCCTGCATCCCCCGAGAGAGCTGCCCGATGCGCCGGTCACGCGGCAGCTCGAAGCGCTCCAGCAGGTCATCGGCCAGCTTCGGGTCCCAGTGCGGATGGATATTCGCCCCGAACCACATCATCTCGCTGACCTTCATCCAGTCGTACATCTGCACCCGCTCGGGGACGTACGAGACGACCTGCTTCATCGCCACGCCCTGCCGCAGCGGATTGTACCCCAGGACCGACATCGCGCCGGCCGTCGGTTCGATCAGCCCCATCAGCATCTGGATCGTGGTGGTCTTGCCCGCCCCGTTGCGCCCCAGGTAGCCGTAGACCGTGCCTGCGGGCACCTGCAGGTCAACTTCGTCCACCGCGACCAGACGGCCGAATCTGCGGGTCAAGCCTGTAGTCTCAATCGCTAGTTCCGCCACTGTGGTTCACCTCTTTGGGTTTGTCTCGCGCCACGAGACCCTCCATCAGCGCTTGCGTAAACATCGTCAGCGCAACGGCCGAGTCTACGTTGGCGTTCAGCACTCTATTCGCTGCGTGGCGCAGCATCCGCTCGATTATCTGCTCCGCTTCGCGCTGTCCAATCTTCTTCCCCTCCGCCGACACGAACGTCCCGCTGCCCCGCCGCGAGTTGAGCAGCCCCTCGGCTTGCAGCTCGCGGTAGGCGCGGCCGACGGTGTTGAAGTTGACGCGCAGTTGCGTGGCCAGCTCGCGGATTGTCGGGAGCTGATCACCAGGCGCCAGCGCGCCTGTGGCCACGGCCAGACGGATCTCGTCCTTGATTTGGGTGTACAACGGTACGCCGCTTTTCGGGTCTACTTGAATGTACATTGTAATAGTATTATAGTACACTTTTGTGAGGGTGTCAAGTCAGGGGAAAAACCGTGAAAAATGGCCCTTCTCGGCGAGCCATTGGGTGCGCGTGGAGCCAACACGGCCAGGGGTTTGCGAGTGCCAGCCGAAGTCGGGGAAGTCGGGGAGGAGTGGCCCAGCCTGAAGCCGCTGCCGGTCAGCTCGAACTGCACCGGGGCAAGGGTGCCCCTCCCACAGTAGTAGGGCAAGGAAGCTGCTCCCGGCAGGGTATTGCCATCAGTGCGTCATATCAACTGTCTCGAAGTCGCCGGTGGCGGAGACTGCCAGCATCATGCCCTCGCCGGGCGGAATCTCAGGCAACTCCGCCAAATCCTGCGTTTTCTGGCCGGTGAGCATGTCGAAGTACCAGGGCTGGGCGACCTGCGGGAGCGGATTTGTCTCCAGCCGGTGGGGATTATCGCGGTCGCCGTTGACGATGCGGAAGCAGTCCTGAGCCCGGAACTTGTAGTGGGCGATTAGCAAAGGCGAGCCGTCCTCGTAAACGCTGCGGTCCACGTACTCGCCCTCGACCAGGAAGGCCTCCGCCTGCATGAACTTGCGCAGCGTCCGGCGCAGAGCCTCGCGGGCTTCGTTCTCCGCGAAGAAGGGCGGGGAGATATCGCACCAGGTGCCGCCGGTCCGCTTGACATATTCGAGCGGGTGGCGCATCGGCTGGTAGGGATAGAAGAAGAAGCCGCGGCAGCCCAGGGCGGCGGCGGTCCAGAGCTGCAAGGCAATCTCCGGGCCGGTCTGGGGACGGCGCTCCCAGTAGTTGCGACCGGGCGCGGTTGTGCGGCTACCGTATGCCTGAGGAACGACCCAGGACACACCACTGGCGGCACGACCAGCGTCGCTCAGATTCTGCAGCAGACCGGTCATATAACCGCGCGAAAGCGACCACCTCCAGCCGCCCATATAGGGGTAGATGTCGAAGCCGGTAACCCGCGGCTTGAGCTGCTCGGCGGCGTACCACAGGCTCTGCTTCGAGTTCCAGACGATCACGATGGGATGATGCGGGTCAATCTGCCGCATCAACTCGAACTGGGGCTTGACGCAATCCACAAAGCGGGGCGGCTCCTCCTCGCTGACCTCCCAGGCCAGCACCCCCCAGCGGTCAGCGATGCGGGGGAGCTGCGCCTCCAGGTGCGGCTTGATGGTGCGTGCATAGTAAGCCAGGCTTTCCTCGGTGTTGGCGGCGTTGCCCGAACTGGAGCGCC
>CAYNMY010000180.1:0-5196 GCA_964398275.1 uncultured Armatimonadia bacterium
CGAGGTCGAAGTCGAGGTGGGCATCAACGCTGCGCATCAGGAAGAAGAAGCGCACCGCGTCACGGCCGATGTCGTCAATAATCTCGCGGATGGTGATTATGTCACCCCGGCGCTTGGACAGGCGCAGCGGCTCGCCGCCCTCCAGGAAGCGGACAGTCTGGTAGATGATGAACTCCGCCCGGTCAATGCCCACGCCCATCGCGCCCAGCGCCGCCTTCATCCGCGGCACGGAGCCGCAATGGTCGGGTCCCCAGATGTAGATAACGCGGTCGAAGCCCCGGGTGTAGAACTTGTTCGCAGCATAAGCGATATCCGAGGCGATGTAGGTCGGCGCGCCGTCGCGGCGCACGATGACCCGGTCTTCCTCGTCACCGAAATCGCCGGTGCGCAGCCAGGTCGCGTCGTCCTTCTCGTAGGCCGCGCCGCTTTCCCGCAGCTCGTCAACTTGCCGGCGGACCAGGCCCTGCTCGTGCAGGTCAGTCTCGCAGAACCACTCGTCAAATTCGATGCCCAGCGCGCTGCAATCGCTGCGCAATTGCTCCACCATCTTGTCTTTGACCAACTCGAAGAATACCAGCGCGCCGTCGGTGTCAGCCGGCACATCGCGGTATTCCCCACCGTATTCCGCAACGATGGCTTGTGCCAGTTCGACGACATAGTCGCCGTGGTAACCCTCCTCAGCGAAATCCACAGCTTCGCCAAGTAGCTCCCGGTAGCGCGCCTGGACCGACGCGCCGAAGATCTGAAGCTGGGTATTGCTAGGCGCATCGTTGAGATAGTATTCGCGCTGGACCTCGCAACCAACCGCCGCTAACAGGTTCGCCAGCACATCGCCGAACGGCCCGCCGCGGGCATTGCCGATGTGGATCGGCCCAACCGGGTTGGCGCTGACGAACTCGACCTGGACTTTCTCCCCGGCCCCGAAATCGCTGCACCCGTAGCGCTCGCCCCGCGCCAAGCACTCGGCAAGGGCCTCGTGCAACCAATGTGGGGAGAGGTGAAAGTTAATAAAGCCCGGGCCCGCGATTTCCACACGCTCAATCACGGGATTATCAGGCAGGCTATCCACCAGATTCTGGGCAATCTCGCGGGGATTGGCCCCAAGTTCACGCGCTACTTGGAGAGCAATGTTGCTGGCAAAATCGCCGTGCTGAGGGTTATTGGGCGTCTCAATTCCTATCTCACCCGCGAGGACATCGGGCTGCGCCGGTGAGGTCAGCATCGTGGCATAGGCCTGCCTCAGCAGGTCACGCAGTCTATCCTCAATGATCATTTCGGTTCAGCCCATCCGCTCAGGATTACCACACTAATGCAGCCACAACTCCCAGTCGAGCCACAGGTGGAGGCGCTGGTAGACCCAATTGAAGAACTGCATTCCCACAATGACACCGAGCAACATCTGGATCATGCCGCGCCGCCAAAACGACGTCAGCGGCGGGACGGTGGCAAAGGGATCGCGGCGCCACCGGGCCAGCACCTCGTAGCCTGCGTGCAGACCAGCCTGCAATTGGGCATCGGTTGGCTCCCTGGTGGTGAGGTACTGCTGGATGACCCCGCCTACCCGGAAGCGCGTCATCCAGCCCAAAAAGACCACGAGCAGGGCAAGCATGGGCTCTACCACCGCAAGCGGGGCGGCGATGAGAAAGGCAGGCAGGATACCCGCCAGCAGCGTCGTCCCGCAGCGGCGGTGGATGCGGGGCATATCCCGTGCCAGTGCCAGGGTCGGGTAGCCGTAGCGCTCGATCGCGTGAACCACCTTGTGCTCGGCACCGTGGTAGCCCGCCAGGGGCGTAAGCCGCACCACCACCAGGAACAGCAAGAAGCTCAACAGACTCGTGAATATTTGCCACATTAGTAGGCCCGGCATCTCAAACGGCCCGACCACCTGCATCCACAACTCGATCAGGGAAACATTCGCCGCGCGACCTATTACCCACAGGGCGACGTAAGTCAGCACCATGGCGAACGCACCGATGCTCATCAGCGTAAATCCGGTGAG
This sequence comes from uncultured Armatimonadia bacterium, assembly GCA_964398275.1. Classification (GTDB taxonomy): domain Bacteria; phylum Armatimonadota; class Zipacnadia; order Zipacnadales; family Zipacnadaceae; genus JALGTD01. The sequence continues at coordinate 2,000 of CAYNMY010000180.1, forward strand.
AAACAAGCGGGTGAACGAGCCGGTACCGAAGGTGCGAGTAGACAGGTGCACCCCATTCACCATCGCGGTGCCCCCGATCGCCGGGGGGCGCAGCGGCACAGATTGGCCGTATTGTGGCGAGAAATCGGAGTCATTCATGGCTATATCGGGTCGGACTTGCGCATCGCGCAGCTTTATGGTATGCTGGTTAGCCGCAGTAGGGTACCAGTTCCAGGGAGACAGTTCAATGGCAAGAGTTTGTCAAGTATGCGGCAAAAAACCCAGCGTTGGTTATCAAGTGAGCAACTCGTACCGGCATACCAAGCGCCGGTGGCTCCCTAACCTGCAAAAAGTTACCGCAATGGTCAACGGCCACCGCCAGCGGATTCTGGCGTGCACGTCGTGCATCCGCGCGGGCAAGGTCAAGAAAGCCGGCTAGGCAGATGCTAGCACAATCGCTAAGGCAACCTGACGGCCGGGCTCCTGGTTCGGCCGTCAGTCTTACTCGTACTAGTGTCCAGACGATGGTGCGGTGCCGCTACCGGGCAATTCCGACCCGGTCCGGGCGCGCGGTGCCATTATAACATGCCCGCCAGGGCGCGACAAGCCCGCTCAGCAGACCACAGGCGAGGCGAAGGGGTAACAGTGGGGGAATAGCGGTGGCCACCAGGACCGCAGCAATCAAGACCCTCGGCTGCAAGCTGAACCAGTTCGAGAGCGAGCAGATGCGCGAGCAGCTCGAAGCACTGGGCTACCACATCGTCCCGTTCGATTCGCCCGCCGACGTGTATATCCTCAATAGCTGCCTGGTCACCTCGCGTACCGCCCGTGATTGCCGCCGGCTGTGTCGCGTCGCCAAGCGCACCAACCCCCAGGCCCTGCTCGTGGCTACCGGCTGCTACGCCGAGGTCGAGCCGGAGGCGCTGAAGAAGATCGCCGCCGTGGACCTGGTGTTGGATAATGCTTCCCGCGGGCGACTGGCTCAGTTTGTGCCTCCGGCGCAGGCAAGTGCCCCGGCCTTCTTCCCACCGTCTTACGCTGAGACCGGACCAATGATCCGGCGCATGGCCGGGCATACCCGTGCCTTCGTCAAGATTCAGGAAGGCTGTGACGCGCGGTGTGCGTACTGCGTCATCCCCTACGCCCGCGGCCCCAGCCGCAGTGTCCCCTCCGACAAGGTGTTCGAGCAGGTGCAGTTGTTGCTGGAGGCGGGACATCCGGAGATTGTACTCATCGGCACCCATCTGGGCCAGTACGGTGCCGACTTGCCCGAGGATATCAACCTGGCTGAGCTGGTCCGGCAGCTCTGCGAGCTGCCCGAACTGGGCCGCTTGCGCCTGTCCTCGATTGAGCCGCGGGAGGTCAGCAACGAGCTGGTTGAACTGGTGGCCGGCGGCGGGCAGTCGCTGGCCCCGGTTCCCCACCGCCCCGGCCAGGGCAAGCTGTGCCGCCACTGGCATATTCCGATGCAGAGCGGCTGTGATGAGATTCTGGCGCGAATGAAGCGACCGTATGATACCGCCTTCTACCGCGCGCTGGTTGAGAAGATCAAGTCGGCAGAGCCGGATACCGCCGTCGGGGCGGACGTGATCGTCGGCTTCCCGGGCGAGAGCGACGAGCACTTCGAGCGGACCCGCGCGTTTATCCAGAGCCTGCCGCTGACCTACCTGCACGTGTTTACTTACTCGCCGCGCCCGCACACGCCCGCTGCGCAGATGGCCGATCAGGTGCAGGGCCAGGTCAAGAAGGAACGCAATCACATCCTGCACGAGATCTCTGAGCGGAAGAGAGCTGAATTTGCCCGAAGTATGGTAGGCAAGCAGCTTGAAGTGGTCGTGGAGCAGTTCTCCAGTGCTGCCGGGCGCAAACTGAGCGGCCTTTCGGACAACTACCTGCGCGCCCAGTTACACGGCCCGGAAGATTCGGTCGGGGATGTCGTGCCGATGGAGGTGACCGGCGCGGAGGAGGCCACCCTATGCGCGATTTCGGTCCGTGAGCACCATCGGCAACGCTGTATGTAGGGGCGAATGTGGCGGGTCTACGGCCCTCCACATCCGCCCGGGTGGCCCCCGGAACATTTCACCGCGAGTGCGCAGGACTACAGTGGCCATGTGCCGTGGGCGGATGTTTCGTAAACGCCGCTCAACATTCGCCCCTACATTGCAGTGACAGGCGGGACGCCTGTCGTACCGAAAAGACAAGGTCCAGTGGCACAGGTCCGGTTGACACCGACCCCAGCGCTATCTATACTGGGATACACCGGAGGGGTGGCCGAGTGGACGAAGGCGGCGGTCTTGAAAACCGCTGTGCCGTAATACGGCACCGGGGGTTCGAATCCCTCCCCCTCCGCCACCGGCAAGCTGTTGTGCTGCCGGCTGTGCATTTCGCCGAAAGTGGGGGGGACAAGGAAGGAATTGGGGCGTTTGGTGTGGAAATTGCCGGCAGTGGGTGCCTACGGGCCCAATAGTATAGATCTTGATTGCACAGGAGGGCGAACCGATGCATCTGTCTCCGAGAACTGGCTGGATAGTCGTCGTGCTGCTGGTGTTAGCGCTGGTACTGATTGGCTGTGCGAAGAAAGCGGCCGCACCGACGGGGCCGCCCGGAGGGGTCAAGCCCGCGCCCCAGGCTGGCACGCCGGCCGTGCCCGGCGGCGGGGAAGCACCAGCCGGCGAGCTTGAGACGCTGGCGGATGTCTGGAAAGGGATCAATACCAAGGACAGCTACGCTATGACGCTGACCACCTCCGATGGGGAGACTATGACGCAACTGATCAAGCTCGAAGACGGTAAGCCGGTGAAGATGAAGATGGATGACCCGGGCGGCGAGGGCTCTGTGATCATTGACATGAAAGAGCAGGCTATGTACATGTACTCCCCGGGCGAGAAGCAGGCTATGAAGATGGTCATGGGTGGCCAGACCGGCGAAGATGAGCAAGAGATGATGGCGGCGGCCACTCTGGGTCCTGACTCCGTTGGCAGCGATGTTGAGCTGGACGTCACCGAGACCCTCGACGGTGAGGAGTGCTGGGTTGTCGAGACCACCACCAAGTCCGACAAGGGCGAGGAGCAGGCCAAGATCTGGGTGAGCAAGGCCCTGGGACTGCCGGTGCAGATGGAGGCAGGCGGCAATACCATTAAGATGAGCTATAGCCGCTTCAACGAAGTCGCCGACAGCGAGTTCGACCTGCCTGAGGATGTCGAGATCATTGACATGGC
>CAYNMY010000181.1:0-5195 GCA_964398275.1 uncultured Armatimonadia bacterium
TAGGGAGCAGTGCAATGAATGGCGATACTGTGGAACTGCCCGGCGTCGGTTCGGTGCCGGTGTACTCCTTGAACACAATTATCGTGGGCAGCGGCGCGGCCGGGCTCAATTGTGCCGAGCACCTGTATGACTACGGCTGCCGGGACATCGCCCTGGTCACCGACCGGCTCGGGGCCGGCACCTCCAACAGCTCCGGGTCAGACAAGCAGACCTACTACAAGCTGGGCGTCTTCGGCGACGCCAGCGACAGTCCTATAGACCTGGCCCAGACGCTCACCGCTGGCGGGATGTGCCACGGCGATATTGCTTACGTCGAGGCGGCCTGCTCCGCCCAGGAGTTTTTCCACCTGGTCAAGAACGGAGTACCGTTCCCCTCGGATCGCTACGGCGCTTACATTGGTTACAAGACCGATCACGATCCCCGCCGCCGTGGCACCTCGGCGGGCCCGAAGACCTCGTGGTTTATGGTCGGTAAGTCGCTGGAGAACGTCCGCCGCAACGGTACGCAGATATTTGATGGGTATAAGATAATTGAGCTTCTTACGATTGATGAGGCATCTGGTCGGCGCATAATTGGCGCGGTCGCGATAAACAAAGCTGAAGTGGACACGCCCAACTGCGGGCTGGTCATCTTCAACGCCCAGAACATAGTCCTGGCCACAGGCGGGCCCGGCGAGCTGTACGCCGATAGCGTCTATCCGGCGGGCCAGGTGGGCAGCCTGGGCCTGGCCCTGCGCGCTGGTGCGGTGGCGCAGAATCTGACTGAGTCGCAGTTCGGACTGGCCTCCGTAGGCTTTCGGTGGAACTTGTCCGGCTCCTATCAGCAGGCGGTGCCGTGCTATTTCGCCGCTGACTCACCCGACGGCCAACGCAACTACTTCCTCGATGATTATTTCGTTGACCTGGGCCAGCAGGCCACCAATATCTTTCTGAAGGGCTACCAGTGGCCGGTGAGCGCGGCTCGCGCCCAGGACATGGGTTCTTCACTGGTGGACATCGCTGTCCACCAGCAGCGCCAGCAGGGACTGAATGTGTATATGGACTTCACCCAGAATCCTGGGGGGAAGGCCTTCTCGTTGGATATTCTCGCCGAGGAGGCCCAGGACTACCTGCTGCGGTGCGGGGCAATCGGCGTAACTCCCTATGAGCGCCTGGTGCAGATTAACCCGGCGGCCATACAGATCTACGAAGATCACGATGTTGACCTGCGCGACCCGCTTCCAGTAGCCGTCTGTGCGCAGCACTGCAACGGCGGCGTCCGGGCGGACACATGGTGGGAGACTGATGTCCCCCACCTATTTGCCATCGGAGAGGTCTGCGGCACCCACGGGGTGCGACCCGGCGGCAGCGCGCTGAATTCAGGGCAGGTGGGTGGGCTGCGCGCCGCTCAGTACATTGCCAATCGCTACGCAGACAACCCGATGCCGCTTGCTGAGTTTGCTGCGGCCATCACTCCACAAGTGCAGCAGTGCGCCGGCCGCCTCGACCAATATCACCGTGCCCCGGGCGCGGCACCGGCGGTGGGACAGGTGCGGCGCGAGATCCAGGAGCGGATGACCCAGTATGCTGGATTTCTGCGGGAAGCCGGGGAGACCTCGCTTGCACTCGCCGAGGCGTGGCGGCAGTACCGGCAGATTCACGAGCAAGGCATGCGCGTGAGCGGCGGCACGCAATTGCTCGATGCACTGGAGAATGAAGAATTATGTCTCGCGCAACTGGCCTTCCTGGAGGCGCTCAATGACTACGTTGCGCGTGGGGGTGGGAGTCGGGGCTCCTACTTGATCCTCGATGCCGCGGGCGAGTGCGCGGTGACCACCAGGCAAGCCACACAGCTTCGTCACCGGGCGGAGAACGAAGCGATGCGCCAGGAGATTCTGGAAATCCGCCTGGCCGATGACGGTACTTTTCGGAGGAGTGTCTCTGCGGTACGACCGATTCCCGACGAAGATCCCTGGTTCGAAACGACCTGGCGCCAGTGGCAACTCGGCGAGGTTTTCGCCAAGTAGGCGGAGACGCTCCCGCTACTTGTCTGCGACGAGTTCCACGTTGATATTGAAGGCCACACTCACCTCAAACAGTCGTCGCCAGGGCAAGCGTACGCGTGTCTCTTCCAGTTCGGCCAGGACGATGCTGTTGCGGTTCTCGCCGCTGCCGACCTCCACGCAACTTTTCCCCCAGAAGTGGTTCATCCACAGGTCAGCGGCGGCTTCGGCCAGCCGATCTCGAACCACTTCCTCGGTGCAGGGGTAAAGCTCAGACAGGTCAAGTTCGGCGCCGGCCACCATTTCCTGCAGCTCCCGTTTGATTTCCGGCCGCAGGCGGGTCTGGTAGAGCCAGTCGTCCACCAGGCTCAGAAACAGGAGTTGGGCGTGGGCCCGCTCGGTGTTGATCAACGAATTGAGCAGTTGCAGATAGCGCATCGGCGCGAAGCTGGTGAACAGGTGGGCCAGGTCGAAGGCGCCTTTGTCCTGCCGGGCGATCAGCCGCAGCGTACTATGCGCGAGAGCGGAGCCGATCGAATTAGCCGCGGTATTCCAGCCCGCAAACGCCAGCAGTTGAGCAGGCTCCAGTCCGCTGTCCAACAGCGTGGTGACCAGCTCGTCATCCGCCCCGTTCGCGTCTGCTACGTCACATATTGCCACGCCCTTGCGGCTGCCCACCTCCTCGATCATTTCCAGCGAGTTCCGGATCTGCTCGGCGCGCTGTTCATCACCTGGCTCAGCCGGAGGGTTAACCAGGAGCACGAGGTCGGCTTCGTCGGCATCTTCGGTGACGGACCCGCCGACCACCGCGATTTGTGCGGCAATTGTCTCCTCCACACTGCGGTCCTCATAGGGCGCAATCCGCCGGCGGGCCTCGGGGTTTACGTATTCGACCTTCACGGCGGGCTGCTTCTCCATATGCTTGTGTACGAACCGCGCAAAGAGCGTCATGCCAACTTCGTCCGCTCCCGGATAGATCATCGCGCGGTCGCCGACGCTTGCTTCCTCTATCCGCTCCTGGAGGCGAGCTTGCTCCAGCTTATGCAGCCCTTCGGGTCCGGCATCGTCCTGCGGCAGTACCAGGAAGTCTATGTGCCCCGCGGCCAACTCGTCAATCGCCAGCAGGTTGACCTGGTGATTACGCTGGCGGACTTGCCGATACCGGCGCAGGAGCGGCTCGGGCATATCGCTGCGCAGCTTGTGCAGCTCATCACTCTCTGTCCCCGTCGCCTCGGCTTCAGCCGCCAGGCGTGAGTACTCCTCAAGCCTCGCCGGAGAATCAGGCCACAGCACGCTATTGGTATCCCCGATGGCCCGCAGGATCATGCTGCTCGCGTAGATCGGAATGCCCGAGGCTGTCTTCTTGATTTCTGCCACGATTTCCAGACGGCTGGCAGCCTCGCCCAGCGCGATATCTGATGTCCGCGAAGCCACCAGGCCGCCGTAGACGAGCATATCCAGGCTCAGAATCAAGCAGTCAGCAGAGCGGGACCCCGAGACCTGTGCCACCAGCCACTGGGCTATCTCGTCCGGCTGACCGGGCGTGCGATAGCATCCCAACAATGCCCGGGGCGGGGTAAGCAGCTCATAATCCACCATCTGGGCGAGCAAGTGCGGTCGCTGCGCGTTAACCGGCCTGTCGTCCAGCGGCACGTAGATTACACGATGTAAGCGGTGTCGGAGCGTCACGATTGTTACTACCCCCCGCGGACGTCGGTCACGTCCGCCGTGTTTTGTGCGCTCGATCTCAATCGGTGGAGTGCGTCGGCAAATTCGTGCGTCACCTGCTCAATGGTGGTTGCTTCATGCCCGGTCACTACTGCGCCGATGATTATACCGCGCACGCCCATCTCCTGCAACATCGGCAATTCGTCGGGCGTAATGCGGCGTTGGGTGGGCACGAATACGGGTATCTCGGGATAACTCCGGCAAATCCGTCCATAGTCACACAGGTCCGCCACCGTCATCGGCTCGCCATAGCCCTCGGGCTCGATGATTGATGCTTCGATAAGATCGCAGCGGGCTGCACACGGCCCCAGTGAGAAGTCTGTGTGCCACTGCTGGCAGCTCAGCGCCAACATCCGCGACATCCCGGTCTCCATCTGGAGCATCCAGGCGGGCATCTGGTGGACGTAGGCATCAAAGAAGTCAATACCCATTTGGTCCAGGTCGAGCATATCCTGGCGGCTGGCCATGGCCTCATCCGCCCCCGGCACAATCCCCACCGGCAGCCCGACATCCAGTATCTCCTTGAGAGCGAGGCGTTCCTCGGCAAGGCTGCCAAAGTGTGTATTGCTGGCGTGGTGGTGGACGTTGATATGCACCTTCAGGACATCCGCACCGCCCGCCTTAGCCGCCTGGGCAAGTTCTGGCTCGTTGCGGGGTAGACTCACCACCAGCAGCAGCCCGCCTGTTTTGAGCAGCTTCTCGGTTTGTCTGCGTTCCGCGGCCATCCAGACAGCTCCTTGCTCTCCGCCACTGCTGTGGGACGGGCACCCTTGCCCCGACTCTTCTTTTCCGCACAACCTGCCTGGCCTACTCGGGCCAGTATACCGCGCGCGGCAGAACAATTCTGATCGCCCGCACCTGCATCAGCGCGGTATGCGCCCGCGACGGAAGTGGTTCTCGCACGTCCGGGCTGGTCTTGATCCGCCACAGGCGGTGGCCCTCGGGTCGCTCTTGCTGAGCCAGCGCGTCTGGATCAAGCGCAATCCGTGGCAGCAGGTCCCAGTCACCGTCCCCAATTCTCGCCAGCACCTGGCAGCGCGACAGTGTGCGCTCCAGCCAGTTGCTATGACCACCGCTGATGTCATCGTCTCGATAACTGGGATAGAGATACCCGGCGAACAGTGGGGCAGCTCCTTCCCAGCTTTGCGTTCTATCGCGCGGCCCGACCACCATCCACTGGGTATTGGCCTTGATATACCACAGCTCGGCATCGTTGGCGTGCCGGGCCGGTATGATCTGGAATCCCCCTACCAGCCCCACGGGAGACGTGGAGATGTCAATGACTCCGGCATGGTTCGCCCGCAGCCGCCCTGGCGCTGCATACTTAGTGCCTGCGAAACGTCCCACCCCGCACACCGGCCGGAGCACCTGCCCGATGATCTCTCGACCGCCATCGTCGTACGTTACCGTTACATCGCCGCCAAAGTCGTTTGCCAGGTCAATATATCGCCCCCGGCGTGCCGGGCGCAGGCGGATCAGTACGAT